>NZ_JAVRHT010000050.1:0-18748 GCF_031846415.1 Rubrivirga litoralis
TATCGCCGTGCTGTCGTTCTTCGTCTTGCCGTCGGTCGAGGGCGAGAAGCTCAACAGGAGCAACTCGCCCCTGGCGATGCTCAAGATGCCCTCGATCCTGATCGTCCTGCTGCTGACCTTCCTGTCGGTCGCGGCCCACTACGGCGTCTACACCTACATCAGCTTGCTGGTGGAGTTGATCGACTTCAGGGGCGGCATCGGCGTGGCGCTGCTGATCTTCGGGGTCGGTTCGGTGCTCTCGGTGATCGTTTCTGCGAAGTACATCGACGCTTATCTGCGCCCGCTGATCGTGATCATGCTCGCCATCGGTGGCATATCCATGGCCCTGTTCCTCGCCTTTAGTGGGACCGTCGGCGTGTCGCACGTCGCGTTTTTCCTCTGGGGCCTGGCCTTCGGCCCGCTCGTGACGATGTACCAGACCGCTGTCAGCAAGCAGGTCGAAAAAGCCAAGGGCGTGGCCACGTCGGTGCAGTCCAGCGTCTTCAACCTGTCCATCATGATCGCGACGTGGATCGGCGGGTTGCTGCTGGTCAACTTCCCCGAATCGGGTGTCCGGTACATCATCTACATGTCGCTGATCTGCTTCGTCCTGGCTACCGTCGTCGCGTTCCTATCGAAGCGGACGCTCCAATCGTCCCCCTCTCCCGTCCCATCTACCACCTCGTAAGAGAGAGCACCATGAAGAAGTTCACCAACGCCCGCATCTACCGTCAGCACGACGAGGTCAAGGAGATCCTGGTCGATAAAGGGGTCATCAAGCAGATCGGCACGAATCTGCCCAAGGCCGACGAGGAGATCGACCTCAAGGGCCGGCTCGTCGCCCCGCCCTACGTCGACTCGCACCTGCACCTGGACTACGTCTACACCGGCGGCACCGCGGCCTCCAACAACGACGGCGGCACCCTCTTCGACGGCATCGAGCGCTGGCACGAGGTCAAAAAGACCCAGACGCTGGAGGACGCCCGCGAGCGCGCGCTGCGCGGCATCCGCGAGGAGGTCTCGAAGGGCGTCCAGTTTATCCGCACGCACGTCGACGTGGACGACCCCAAGCTGACCGGCCTCAAGGCGATCCTCGAGCTGCGTGAGGAGCTCAAGGACAACGTGACGATCCAGATCGTCGCCTTCCCGCAGGAGGGCATGTTCGCCTACAAGGGCGGCGACGAGATGATCGAGGAGGCGCTGAAGATGGGCGCGGACTGCGTCGGCGGCATCCCGCACTTTGAGTGGGCCTACGAGTTCGGCCAGGACTCCGTCCGCAAGACGGTCGACCTGGCGGTCAAGTACGACAAGCTGATCGACGTGCACTGCGACGAGACCGATGACCCGATGAGCCGGCACGTCCAACTCCTCAACGCGCTGGTCATGACCGAGGGCATCGGCACGTGCTCGACGGCCAGCCACACCTGCTCGTTCGGGTCGGCCAACGACGCCTACGCGTTCCGCATGATGGGGCTCTTCAAGAAGTCGGGCATGAACTTCATCTCCAACCCGACCGAGAACGCCTACCTCCAGGGCCGCCAGGACACCTACCCCAAGCGCCGCGGCCTCACGCGCGTCAAGGAGATGTGGGAGAGCGGGATCAACGTCTGCTTCGGGCAGGACTCGATCAACGACCCGTGGTACCCGGCCGGCAACGGCAACATGATGAACATCCTCGACAACGGGATCCACCTGGCGCAGACGATGTCGTTCGACGAGCTGGACCGGTGCCTGGACCTTATCACCTACAACGGCGCCAAGACGCTCAACGTGGAGGACCAGTACGGGATCGAGGAGGGCAAGCCGGCCAACTTCATCGTGCTCGACGCCGAGACGCCCTTCGAAGCCGTCCGCCAGCGGGCCGACGTGCTGGCGTCGATCCGCAACGGCGAGTACCTGTTCAAGCGCCCCGACCCGAGCTACGACATCGGACTCGACCTGTACAGGAAGACGAAGTAGAAGGGGCGCTCATATCAGCTCTGGAGGTTTCTGCCTCACCCGAGCCGCCCCGCCCGCGTCGTCCACCGCCCCTAGCCCCTCCTGGCTTCGCCAACCTGGCGGTTGTCCAGGAGGGGAATTTTCTGGCCCGTCTCGGCGCCCGCCCCGCCCGGCAGTAGCGGCTTGGCGGAGCACTCAGAAACGGTTGGGGAAAGGGTCTTTCTTCCCCATCGGGAGAAGGATGGGCGTCGGAGCGGCCGTCGAGGGCGGGGCGGCCGCCTTGGATCCTCTTGGCTGCGCCGACCTCGCGGTTGGCTGCGCCGGCCTTGCGGCTCCCGTGTCGGTGAGACCCCAACGCCGAGGCCTCTTCGTGACGGTGCGCGACGTTTCCGTACCCGTTGCTAGAGGAACGCGCCGCTTGACAGAGCCACCCTGAAGCTCTTCGTGACCAGGCACGATCCCCGCCCCGCCCCCTTGAGAGGATGGCTGCGCTGTCGCCCTGCGGTCCTCGCGCGAGCGGGGTGGGGACGGTCCGGCAGGCGCGGCGACTTGAGCGCCCACCCCGCCCGGAGAGCCCGTGCCGAGCGCGGCCGACGTGCAGACGCCGCTCTCCACGGGGACGCGCCTCCCAAACCGTCTCTCGTTGTGTTCGTCCGGAAGCACCGTTCGAAACCTCGGGCGGGGTGGCAGGGCTCATAGGGCGGCAGGTGAGACAGCGGGCGCTCAACGTGACGCGCTCTCCCAGACGGCTGCTCTGCCTCGCCGTGAACTCTCCGACGCCGCGCCCGGACGGCCGCCCCGCCCAAGAGACCACCGCGCCCGGCGCGGGGGCGGGGCGGGGTGGCGGTAGCTTCTCCGGCCGACCCGCCACCCCGCCCGCCCCGCCCATGTCCGACCTCCCCGCCCGCGTCGACGCCCTCGGCCGCTACCTCGACGTCGACGGCCGCCGCGCGCGGCTCGACGCGCTCCGCGCAAAGCGCCTGGAGCCCGGGTTCTGGGACGACCCCGCCGCCGCCGCCGCCGTCGAGCAGGAGATCTCGGGCGAGGAGGACTGGGTAAAGAGCTTCGACGCCGTCGCCCGGCGCCGCGACGACGTGGCGACGCTGCGCGAGATGCAGGCCGAGGAGGACGACGCGGACCTGGGCGCCGAGATCGACCGCGAGGAGGCCACGCTCGCCCGCGAGCTCGACGCCATGGAGCTGCGCGGGATGCTCTCCGGTCCCGACGACGCCCGCACCGCGATCCTGACGATCAACAGCGGGGCCGGCGGGACCGACGCCCAGGACTGGGCCGAGATGCTCCTCCGCATGTACACGCGCTACGCTGAGCGCCACGGCTACACGCCGACGCTCCTGGAGTACCAGGAGGCCGAGGAGGCCGGCATCAAGAGCGCCTCGCTGCGCGTCGACGGCCGGTTCGCCTACGGCTACCTCCGCGCCGAGTCCGGCGTGCACCGGCTCGTCCGCATGAGCCCGTTCGGGTCGGGCGACAAGCGGCAGACGTCGTTCGCGTCGGTGTTCGTCTACCCCGAGATCGACGACGCCATCGAGGTCGACGTCAACCCGGCCGACCTGGAGCTCCAGACGTTCCGCTCGGGCGGCAAGGGCGGCCAGAACGTGAACAAGGTCGAGACCGGCGCCCGCTACGTCTGGACCGGGACGCTCTCGAACGGACAGGACGAGCGGGTCGTGGCCGAGTCGACCGAGCAGCGGTCGCAGATGCAGAACCGCGACCGGGCCATGCAGATGCTGAAGTCGCGGATCTACGCGCTCGAGCAGGCCATCCGCGAGGCGGCCAAAAACGCCGAGGAGGCGGGCAAGAAAAAGATCGAGTGGGGCAGCCAGATCCGCTCCTACGTGTTCCAGCCCTACACCATGGTCAACGACCACCGTACCGAAGTCAAGGACCCCGACGTGCAGGGCGTGATGGACGGCGACCTGGACGAGTTTATCAAGGCGTACCTGCTCCAGGAGACGGGCAAGACGGCCGGCGAGTAGCTCGCCCCGCCACTCGTGCGGGCGGGGCGGCCGCCCCGCCCCCGCGAGGCACGGCGGAAGGGATTGGGGCGGGCGGGGTGGCGGCGTAGCGTGAGGCGACTCCGCCCCCACGTCCATGCGCTACCTGCTCGCTCTGTTCGCCGCCGCCGCCCTCGCTGGGTGCTCGCTCGCCGGTGACGACTACGACGATTACCTCGACGACCGCGCCCGGCTCGTCGCCGACCTCGACCGCTTGATCGGCGCGGCTGAGGCCGATGCGCCCGGCGCTTGCCGCGTCGTCGCCGTCGGCGCCAAGGCGTGCGGCGGCCCGGCGGACTACCGCGTCTACTCGACGGCCGCGGACGCGGAGGCCGTCGAGCGGGTGGCCGCCGAGATCACGACGCTGGACGAGGACGCCAACCGGCGGTTCGAGCTCATCTCCGACTGCTCCGTGCCGCCCGAGCCCCGCCCCGCCCTCGTCGGCGGGCGGTGCGTGGCGGCCGAGTAGACCACCCCGCCCGGACGCCGCGGCCCGACGGCGTTGCATGCAACGCCGCTACAACGGCCACCCCGCCCCGCGCACCGTGGGCGGGGTGGGGCACCTTCGCTGCCCGCTGCCCGCTGCCCGCTGCCCGCTGCCCGCTGCCCGCTGCCCGCTGCCCGCTGCCCGCTGCCCGCTGCCGAGGGCGGGGCGGCGGTGTTACCCTCTGTCGCACCTGCCACCCCGCCCCCGGCCATGCGCGAACGGTTCGACTTTCTCGTCATCGGCTCCGGCGTCGCCGGACTATCGTTCGCGCTCCGCGCCGCCGCGCACGGGACGGTCTGCGTGGTGACCAAGAAGGAGTCGGCCGAGAGCAACACGAACTACGCCCAGGGCGGGATCGCCGCCGTCATGGACGCGGCCGACGACGTCGAGGCCCACGTCCAGGACACGCTCGTCGCCGGCGCCGGGCTGTGCGACGAGGACGTCGTGCGGATGGTGGTGACCGAGGGGCCGGACCGCATCCGCGACCTCATCGACCTGGGCGCGCAGTTCGACCGCGACCCCGACGGGGCGCTCCACCTGGGCCGCGAGGGCGGCCACTCGGCCCACCGGATCGTCCACGCGGCCGACATGACCGGGCGCGAGGTCGAGCGGGCGCTGCTGACGGCCGTCCGCCGGAGCCCGCAGATCGAGGTGCTCGAGTACCACTACGCCGTCAACCTCCTCACCGAGCACCAGCTCGGCGCCGACGTCGCGGGCGGCGAGGGGCTCCACTGCTTCGGGGCCTACGTCCTCGACAGCCGCGCGGGCGTGGTCAAGACGGTCCTGGCCCGCGCCACGCTTCTCGCTGCGGGCGGGGCGGGGCAGGCGTACCAGCATACGACCAACCCGCCCGTGGCGACGGGCGACGGGATCGCGATGGCGTACCGGGCGCGCGCGACGGTCGCCAACATGGAGTTCGTCCAGTTCCACCCGACGAGCCTCTACCTGCCCGGCGAGGACTTTGGAGGCCGCTCGTTCCTCATCACCGAGGCCGTCCGCGGCGATGGAGGCCTGCTGCGCAACCTGGGCGGCGAGCGGTTTATGCCGGCCTACGACGACCGCGAGGAGCTGGCCCCGCGCGATGTCGTGGCGCGGGCCATCGACGACCAGCTGAAGAAGAGGGGGGAGGACCACGTCTGGCTCGACATCAGCCACAAGCCGGCCGAGGCCGTCCTCGCCCACTTCCCGAACATCCACGAGACGCTGCTCGCGTACGGGATCGACATGACGCGCGGGCCGATCCCGGTCGTTCCGGCGGCCCACTACACGTGCGGCGGCGTCGTCGTCGACCACGAGGCGCGGACGTCGATCGCCGGGCTCTTCGCGTGCGGCGAGGTCACGTGCTCGGGGCTCCACGGGGCCAACCGGCTCGCGTCGAACTCGCTCCTCGAAGCGCTCGTCTACGCCGAGCGCGCCGTCGAGCCGGCCCGCGCGCACGCGGCCGGGGCGGGGTGGGAGGAGCGCGTGCCGGACTGGGACGAGTCCCGCGTCGAGAACGCGCGCGAGTGGGTGCTCGTCAGCCACAACCGGCAGGAGCTCCGGCGCGTGATGCAGAGCTACGTCGGCATCGTGCGCTCGGAGCTGCGGCTTGGGCGGGCGGCCCGGCGCGTCGGCCTGATCTACCAGGAGACCGAGGAGTTCTACCAGCGGACGAGGCTGTCGGCCGAGCTCTGCGAGCTCCGCAACCTGGCGGCCGTCGCCCACCTCATCGTGTCGTGCGCCCAGCGGCGGACCGAGAGCCGCGGCCTCCACTTTATGGCCGACTTCCCCGAGCCCGACCCGGCCCAGCGTCACGACACGGTCTACGACTACGCGCCGGCCGCCCCGCCGGCGTGACCGCCCCGCCCCGCCCACGCTGGCCGGGACCGCCCCGCCCCGCCCGAGGCGCGCGAGCGGGGCGGTCGGTCCGTCCCCGCCGAGCACGGGCGGGGTGGTGGGCGCTCGCTCTGGCCGTCGCGTCCGCGAGCGCCGCGTGCGGGCCGGCGGCGCCCGGGGTGGAGGTCGCCATCCCCGACGCCGAGTACGTGGGCGCGGCGGCGTGCGGGTCGTGCCACGCCGACGTCGCGGCGGCCTACGAGGGCCACGGGGGGACGGCGTCGATGCAGCGGTGGACGCCGGCCCGCCGCACCGAGCCGGTGTTGGAAACCCCGGTCGTCGACCCCACGACGGGTTTCGAGTACCGCGTGGTCGAGGTCGAGGGCGCGCTCGCGCAGGAGGAGCGCCAACTCGACGGCGCCGGCCGCGAGGTGGCCCGGCTCGTCCGCCCGATGGACTGGATCGTCGGGAGCGGGACGCTCGCGCGGACCTACTTCGCGCGGCGCGGCGACCGCCTCGTGCAGCTCCCGCTCACGTGGTACACCGGCGGCCCGGGCGGGGCGGGGCGGTGGGACCTCAGCCCGGGCTACGAGGACGGCGCCCCGCGCTTTGGCCGGACGATGCCCGCGCGCTGCATGTACTGCCACAACGCCGTCCCCACGCTCGTCCCGGGCGTCGAGGACGCCTACGCCGAGATCCCCGAGGGCATCGGGTGCGAGCAGTGCCACGGCCCGGGCTCGCTCCACGTGGACCGCTGGCAGAACCCCGCCCCGCCCCCGCAGGCCGAGCGGGGCGGGGCGGACCCGACGCTCGTCGACCTGGGCGCGCTCCCGCTCGGGCTCCGCCTCGACGTGTGCCAGTCGTGCCACCTCCACGGGACGGTCGACGTGTACCGCGAGGGCGAGTCGGCGTTCACGTACCGCCCGGGCCGGCCGCTGAGCGCGCACGTCGGCCTGTTCACGGTCCCGGAGCTGGTCGACCGCGAGGGCCTCGACGTGGCCTCGCACGTCGACCGGATGAAGGCGAGCGCGTGCTTTGTGGAGACGCAGGGGACGCCCCGGGCGCTCGAGTGCACGTCGTGCCACGACCCGCACCGGACGTTCGAGGCGCGCGGGCCGGGCGCGACGACGGCCGCGTGCCGGTCGTGCCACGCCCCGCCCGCGCTCCAGGCCGCCGTGCCCGCTGCGCTTCGCGCCGAGCACGCGCCGAGCGCCGACTGCGTCGCGTGCCACATGCCGCGCGTGGGCGCCGCGGGCGTCCCCCACGCCCAGGTCGTCGATCACCTCGTCCGCGTCGTCGGCGACGGCGGCGGCGCCACCCCGCCCCTCGCGCTCGGGCGGGGCGGCGTGGTCCTCCCGCTCATGGACGTCGACCGCGACGGCGACGAGGGCGGGCTCTACGAGGGCCTGGCGACGCTCCAGTACGGGACGCGCGCGTCGGACGCGGCGGCGGTCGGCGTGGGCGCTCAGTTCGTCGAGATCGCGCTCGGACGGCTGCCCCAGCCGGCGGCGCGCGGCGACGCCCAGTTCCTGCTCGGCGTCGCGCGGCTGAACGCCGGGCGCGTGGGCGACGCGCTCGCCCCGCTCGCGCTCGCCGCCGAGGCCCCGGGCGGGGCGGACCGCGCGCAGCGCCTCGCGACGCTCGCCCGCGCCCTCGCCGACGCGGGCCGAGCCGACAGGGCCGCCGCCGCGTTCCGCCGGGCGCTCCAGGCCGGCCCGCGGCGGCCCGAGACGCACCGCGAGCTGGGCCGCTTCCAGCTCGCCCAGGGCCGCCCCGCCCGCGCTGCCGACGCGCTCCGCGCGGCGCTCGCGCTCGACCCGTGGGACGCCGAGGCGTTTCTGCTGCTGGGCCTGGCCTCGGGCGGGGCGGACCGCGACGGCGCCTGGCGCGAGGCGGTCCGCCTGGACCCGGCGCTCGCGGGCGTCCTCGCGAGCGGGCGCGTCGCCGGCTCGGCCGCTAGGTTGTGGACCGCGCCCGGGGTCTACGGGTGGCCCGCGCAGAGCGGGTGGCCCGGTCTGGGCGCCGCCCCGCTCACCGTTTACTCGTCGAGCGGCACGCCCGTCGCGCGGGCGCCGAGCGGGGCGGGGTGGGACGGCCGGGGCCTGGACGGTCGGCCGCTCCCGCCGGGCGTGTACCTCGCGTCGGCCGGCGGGCGCGTCGTCCGGTTCGCCGTCGCAGCCTCGCCCCGCCCGTCGTCGTAGGGGGGTGCCGGCCGGAGCGGGGCGGTGAGAGAAACCCGTGAAGCGGGAGCGGGGTGGCCGTGCGGGGCCGCCCGGGTGGATCCAGACGGCGGGGCGGGCGTTGACCGGATTGCGAACGGGAGGCCCCCCGCCGTACCTTGCGGGCCTCCCCAGAGCCTCCGCCCCCGGGCGGAGCGAGCGAGGGGGGTAGGCGCGCGCTCCGGCCGCCCCGCCCCCCGGCGAGTTCGGCGCCACGCCGGGTCCCACCCCCGGCCGACCGCCCTGCAACGCCCGTTCCGCCGAACGGGCGTTTTCCGTCTACCCCGACCCCGTGTCCGACTCCCGCCCCGCCCCGACGCCGCAGACCCCGGCCGGCGCCCCCGCCCCGGGGGCTCCGCTGGAGGACCGCGTCCGCGCGCTCGCCGAGGAGGTGGTCGGTAACACCGACCTGTTCGTCGTCGACGTCGACATCCGGGGCTTCCAGGGCAGCCGCGTCGTCTCGGTCTACGTCGACGCCGAGGGCGGGGCGGGCGCCGACGACCTCGCCGCGCTCAGCCGCTCGCTCTCGTTCCTCCTCGACACCGAGGACCTCGTCAAGGGTCGCTACCGCCTCGACGTCTCGACGCCCGGCGTCGACCGTCCGCTGGCCGACCGCCGTCAGTATGCCCAGCACGTCGGCCGCACGCTGGCCGTGACGTGGGAGCGGGGCGGGGAGGAGGAGACGGCCGAGGGCGAGCTCGTCTCGGTCTCCGACGACGGCATCGACCTCGCGGGCACGCCCGTCCCGTTCGACGCCGTCCGCGAGGCGCGCGTCGTCCTTCCCTGGTAGCGCCCGCCCCGCCCCCATCCCACCCCGACCTATGCAAAGCACCGTCCTCGTCTCCTCCTTCGCCGAGATCGCGCGCGAGAAGGACATCGACCGCGACACGCTCCAGGTCATCATCGAGGACGTGTTCCGGGCGATGATCAAGAAGCGCTACGGGGCCGACGACCCCGAAGCGTTCCAGATCGTGTTCAACCCCGACAACGGGGACTACCAGATCCTCCACGTCCGCGAGATCGTCGAGGACTACGACCTCGAAGACCCGGTCTCGCAGATCGAGATCACCGAGGCCCTCGGCATCGACGAGGACTACGAGGTCGAGGACGAGCTCGCCGAGACGATCCGGATCGAGGACTTCGGGCGCCGCGCCGTCCAGGCCGCGCTCCAGACGTTCCGCCAGCGGATCCGCGACATCGAGAAGGAGAACATCTTCAAGGAGTACTCCGAGCTCATCGACGAGATCATCGTCGGCGAGATCTACCAGACCCGGCGCCGCGAGGTGCTCGTGCTCCACAACAAGACGGAGGTGGTGCTGCCGCGGCCCGAGCAGATCCCGAAGGACCGCTACCGCAAGGGCGACATGCTCCGCGCCGTCGTCCTCGACGTCGACCGCGACGCGGGCGCCTCGCCGCAGGTCATCATCAGCCGCGTGGCGCCGGTCTTTATCGAGCGCCTGTTCGAGTTGGAGGTGCCGGAGATCTACGACGGCATCATCGAGATCAAGAAGATCGTCCGGCTGCCGGGCGAGCGGGCCAAGATGGCCGTCATCTCGCACGACGAGCGGGTCGACCCCGTCGGCGCGTGCGTCGGCGTCAAGGGCTCGCGCATCCACGCGGTCGTCCGCGAGCTGGGCGGCGAGAACATCGACGTCGTCCCGTGGACGGCCGACCCCATCGACTTTATCAAGCGCTCGCTGGCGCCGGCCAAGCCCATCCTCGTCGAGCTCAACGACGACCTCACCCCGCCCCGCGCCCGCGTCACGGTCCCGGCCGACGAGGTCTCGATGGCGATCGGGCGGGGCGGCCAGAACATCCGCCTCGCGTCGATGCTGACGGGCTACGAGCTCGACGTCTACCGCGACATCAAGTCGGACGAGGAGGACGTCGACATCGACGAGTTCACCGACGCCATCCCGCCCGAGATCATCCAGCAGCTCAAGGACATCGGGTGCGACACGGCCAAGGCCGTGCTCGAGCTCCAGCCGTCCGAGCTCGCCCGCCGCACCGGGCTGTCTGACGAGCAGGCCCAGAAGATCACCTGGCTCATGGAGGCCGAGTTCGAGCGCGAGCAGGCCGAGGAGGCCGCCGCGACCTCGGCCGCCGGCCTCGCCGCCGCCGACGGTCCGGTCCGCGAAGTGGCCGAGGAAAGCCCCGCCACGGCCGCCGAGGGCGGGGTGGTCGAGGGCGACGACTCGGCCCCGTCCGAGGGCGCCGCACCCGCCCCCGACGCCGAGACGTTCACCGAAGCGGATGAAGTGTCCGCCGAGGACGCTGCCGCAGAGACCGATCCCGCCTCGCAGGCCGTTTCTTTGAGCGGGGCCGACGACTCGGACCAGCCGACCGCCTAGCTCGGCCGCCCCGCCCGCCCCTGGCCACCCCGCCCCTACGCCCTCCCGAATGCCCGTAACGCGCAAGCGATCCAACAAGCCCAAGCGAGTCCAGCTCTTCAAGGCGACCCGCGAGCTCAACATCGCGACCAAGACGGTCGTGACGGCGCTCCGTGAGCGTGGGTTCGAGCTCGACGCGAAGCTCGAAGCCGAGGACCCGAACGCCCGGCTCTCGCCGGAGATGTACGACGCGCTCGTCGAGGCCTACTCCGACGACGCCGACGCCAAGGCCCGCGTCCGCGAGCGCCGCGAGCAGATTGCGGCGAAGGAGGCCGAGTCCGGCGACGGCGCGGCTACCCCGCCCGCGGAAGCGCCCTCCGCTGAGGAGCCGGCCACAGAAGACGAGGAGCCGGTGGCTCCGGCCGAGCCCGTCGTCGACGTGCCCGAGCCCGACGAGGAGCCCGTCGCGCCGGCCGAGCCGGTGATCGATACAGAAGCCGCCCCGGCCGCGCCCGACGTCGAGGCCGCCGCGGAGCCCGTTGCCGCGGCGCCCGCTGCCGAGGCCGCTCCGCCCGCCCCCGAGCCGGAGGTGGAGGCGCCCGTCGCTGAGGCCCAGGCCGCCGAGGCCGCCCCCCCCGCCGAGGCGGAGGCCACGGCCGAGGCGACGCCGCCCGCACAGCCGACCGCCGAGGGCGGGGCGGCCGAGACCACACCGGAGGCTCCGGCAGAGGTCACCGCGGCAGAAGCCGCTGCGCCGGCCACCGACGACGCCACGGACGCCGAAGCCAGCGGGACGACCGAGGCCGAGCCGAAGGCTGAGCCGGCCGCCCCGCCCGTTCAGGGCGAGATCGACGCCAACACGCCGACTCCGGCCGCCGACGATGCGGGCATCGTCCGCGCCAACCGCTACGGCCTGACGGGCACCAAGGTGCTCGGCAAGATCGACTTGTCCGGCCTCGAAGGCGGCCGCCGCAAGCGGAAGCGGAAGAACGAGGACGCCGCACCGGCCCCGGGCGCCGCCGACGGCGGCAAGCCCAGCCGTGGCAAGAAGGCCAAGAAGGGCCGCCGCGCGCCGGACAAGGGCGAGGTCGAGAAGAACGTCCAGGAGACGCTCCAGAAGGTGTCCGGCACCGGCGGCAACAAGCGCACGCGCCAGAAGCGCCGCCGCGCCCGCCGCGACGAGCGCGCCGCGATCCGCGAGGCCCGCCAGCAGGAGATGCTGGAGCAGGCACAGGTCCTCCGCGTCATGGAGTTCATCTCGACCGGCGACCTGGCCGAGGCCATGAACGTGTCGGTCACCGAGGTGATCTCGAAGGGGTTTGGGCTGGGCATGATGGTCTCCATCAACCAGCGGCTCGACGCCGACGCGATTACGCTCCTCGCCGACGAGTTCGACTTCGAGGTCGAGTTCATGGAGGACATCGAGGAGGAGTTCAACCTCGAAACGGAAGACTCCGAGGAGGACCTCGTCTCCCGCCCGCCGATCGTGACCATCATGGGCCACGTCGACCACGGCAAGACGTCGCTCCTGGACTACATCCGGCAGGCCAACGTCATCGCTGGCGAGGCCGGTGGGATCACCCAGCACATCGGGGCCTACCAGATCACGACCGGCGACGGCAACGAGATCACGTTCCTCGATACGCCGGGCCACGAGGCGTTCACGGCCATGCGCGCCCGTGGCGCCCAGGTCACCGACCTCGTCGTGGTCGTCGTGGCGGCCGACGACCAGGTGATGCCGCAGACGATTGAGGCCATCAACCACGCGCGGGCGGCTGAAGTCCCGATGGTGGTGGCGATCAACAAGATCGACCGCGACACGGCCAACCCGGACAAGATCATGGCCCAGCTCGCCGAGCAGGGCGTCCAGGTCGAGCAGTACGGCGGGTCCGTCCAGTGCGAGTTGATCTCGGCCCTCAACGGGACGAACGTCGACGAGCTCCTCGAAAAGATCCAGCTCGAAGCCGACCTCCTCGAACTCACGGCCAACCCCGACCGCTACGCCGTCGGGACCGTCGTCGAGGCCCGCTTGGACAAGGGCCGCGGCGTGGTCGCGACCGTCCTCGTCCAGAACGGGACCATCGAAGAGGGCGACGCCTACGTCGTCGGTCTCACGTCCGGCCGCGTCCGGGCCATGTTCAACGAGCGCGACGAGCGCGTCAAGGTGGCCGGTCCGGCCTCGCCGGTCCAGATCCTGGGTCTGTCGGACGCCCCCGAAGTGGGCGACCGCCTCGTGGTGATGGAGGACGAGCGGGACGCCCGGGAGATCGCCTCGAAGCGGCTCCAGCTGATCCGCGAGCAGACGCTCCACCAGCGCCGCCACGTCACGCTCGCCGACCTATCGCGCCGCATGGCGCTCGGCGAGATCACCAACCTCAACATCGTCGTCAAGGGCGATGTGGGCGGGTCGGTCGAGGCGCTCTCGGACGCCCTGCTCAAGCTGTCGAACGACGAGGTCGCCGTCCAGATCGTCCACTCGGGCGTCGGCGCGATCACGGAGTCCGACGTCATGCTCGCCGTCGCGTCGGACGCCGTCATCGTCGGGTTCCAGGTCCGGCCCGTCGCCGGCGTGCGCTCGATCGCCGAGCGCGAGGAGATCGACATCCAGCTCTACTCGGTCATCTACGACGCCATCGCCGACGTCCGCGACGCCCTCGAAGGGCTCCTGGAGCCGGAGCAGAAGGAGACGGTCACGTCGACCATCGAGGTCCGCGAGACCTTCCGCGCCCCGCGTGTCGGGACCATCGCGGGCTCCTACGTGGTCGAGGGCAAGGTGAGCCGAAACGACCGCGTCCGCGTCGTCCGCGACGGCGTGGTGGCATACACGGGCGTGATCGACACGCTCCGCCGCTTCAAGGAGGACGTAAAGGAGGTGGCCGCCGGTTACGAGTGCGGCGTCACAGTCAAGAACTACAACGACATCAAGGTCGGTGATCAGTTCGAGACCTACGTCGTCACCGAGGAAAAGCGGACGCTCGCTGTGTAAAGAGGGATGGGGAGGGATAGGGTATGGAGGGATGGGCAGACCGCCTCGCCCCACCGTCCCTGCTCATCCCTCCATCCCTTATCCCCCATCCCTCTTCCCCAATGTCCATTCGCACCGACCGAGTCGGCCGCATGATCCAGCGCGAGGTGGCCGACCTCTTGCAGCAGGACTTTGGCGAGGCCACGCACTCGCTCGTCACCGTCACCGGCGTTCGCATGACGGACGACCTGGGCATCGCCTACGTCGACGTCTCGGTGATGGGCGGGACGCCGCAGGAGCGGCAGGCCGGATTCGAGCGGCTCGAAGGACAGACGACCGAGGTCCGCCACGCGCTCGCCCAGCGCATCCGCCACGACGTGCGCCGCGTGCCGGAGGTCAAGTTCTTCCTCGACCAGGGGCCGCAGCAGGTGGCTCGGATGGACGAACTGTTCGCCCAGATCGCCGCCGAGCGCGACGACCGCCCCGCCCCCGAGGGCGAGGACGGCGACGAGGGCGGGGCGGTCGGGCGCGGCGACTACTAGGGGATGCGGGTACGGGGTACAGGGTACGGGGTACAGAGTGGCCCAGCGGGCGCGGCTGTCCGTCGGTCCACCACCCCGCCCTACTCACAGGCATGGAGGCGGGGCGGGGCGGGGTGGTCCAGCGCTGGGACGTCGTGAGCGACCTCCGCATCGTGACGCGTGCCGACGCCGTCGAGCGGCCGTTCGAGGCCGGGGCGCTGCTCGTCGACAAGCCGCCGCGGATCACGTCGTTCGGCGTGGTCAAGAAGGTGCGGTGGGCGCTCGGCGTTAAGAAGGTGGGGCACGCGGGGACGCTCGACCCGCTCGCGACGGGGCTCCTCATCCTGCTCGTGGGGCGCGAGGCGACGCGGCAACAGGACCGCTTTATGGGGCTCCCCAAGGTGTACACCGGCACGCTCCGGCTCGGCCAGACGACGCCCAGCTACGACGCCGACACGCCGGTCGAGGCCGAGGCCGACGCGCAGCACGTGACGGACGCGGACCTCGACGCCGCGCGGCTCCCGCTCGTCGGGGAGATCATGCAGCGGCCGCCGGTGTATTCGGCCATTAAGAAGGGCGGCGAGCGGCTCTACAAAAAGGCTCGGCGGGGCGAGACGGTCGAGATCGAGGCGCGGCCGACGACGGTCACGGCTTTCGACCTCGTGGCCCGGCGCGGCGACGACGTAGACTTCCGCGTCGAGTGCTCGAAGGGGACCTACGTCCGCTCGCTGGCGCACGATCTGGGGCAGGCGCTCGGCGTCGGCGCGCACCTCGTGGCGCTCCGGCGCGAGGCCATCGGGCCGTTCCGCGTCGACGAGGCGTTCGCGCTCGACGCGCTCGTCGAGGCCGCCCGCCCCGAGGCCGCATGACGCGCGAAGTCGGCGACGCCATCCGCCCCGCCCCCGGCTCGGTCGTCACGACCGGGACGTTCGACGGCGTCCACCGCGGGCACCAAGCCATCATCCGCTATCTCGTCGACCGCGCGCGGCGTGTGGGCGGGGTGCCGACCGTCGTGACCTTCGACCCGCACCCGCGCGAGGTGCTGACGGGCCAGCCCGTCCCGCTCCTAACCACGCTGGACGAGCGGGCCGACCTGCTGGAGGCGCTCGGCGTTGAGCGGTTCGTCGTCGTCCCGTTCTCGCGCGACCTCTCGCTCCTGGAGCCCGAGGACTACGTGGCGGACGTGCTGGTGGGGCGGATCGGGATGCGTGAGATCGTCATCGGCTACGACCACCGCTTTGGTCGAAAGGCGCGGGGCGACCAGGCGCTGCTGGAGCGGCTGGGCGGCGAGCACGGGTTCTCGGTCGACGTGATCCCGAAGCAGGTCGAGGGCGACGTGACGGTCTCGTCGACCGAGATCCGCCGGCTCCTGGCCGACGCGGGCGACGCGGCCCGCGCGGCCGTCCTCCTGGGCCGCCCGTACCGGATCACCGGCACCGTCGTCCACGGCGACGCGCGGGGGCGGGGCATCGGCTTCCCGACGGCCAACGTCGAGCCCGCGAACGACCGCAAGCTGGTCCCCGCGATCGGCGTCTACGCCGTCCGCGCGACGCTGCCGGGCGGGGCGCAGGCCGCCGGGGCGCAAGCCGCCGGGGCACAGACTGCCGGGGCGGTCGCGGAGGGCATGATGAACGTGGGCCGCCGCCCGACCTTCGAGGCCGACGGCGCGACGCGGGCCGAGGTCCACCTGTTCGACACGGACGCTGACCTCTACGGCCGCCGCCTCGCCGTCGACGTGGTCGCGCGGCTGCGCGGCGAGCGGCGGTTCGACGGCGTGGACGCGCTCGTCGCGCAGCTCGGGCAGGACCGGGAGGCCGCGCGGGCGGTCCTGGCCGCCCCGCCCCCCACGACGGACGCCGCGTGATGATGGGGCCGATCGCCGCCCCGCCCCCAGAGCCACGGGGGCGGGGTGGTGAACAGCGTGGGCGGGGCGGTCACATAGATCACTGCCCCGCCCTCTGCCGCCCCGCCCAACGAGAGGCACCCGTAGGGACACGACGTGTCGTGCCCGGGGTGGGCGGGGCGGTTCCGAATGGCGCCGCCCCGCCCGATGCCGCCCCGCCCGATGCCGCCCCGCCCGATGCCACCCCGCCTCAGACGCCACCCCGCCCGACGCTCGCGGGGCGGGCGGTGCCCTCGATGCGGACACCATGCATGGTGTCCCTACGGATCCGGCCCGCCCCATTTCCTGCGGGCGGGGTGGCGCGCGTGCGGCCTGCGGGTGACCGCCAGTCGCCCCTACGGCCCCGCCCAGGCGCCCCGCCCACGCCGAGGGCGGGGTGGCGCACCTCCGCCGCCCGCTAGTCCTCGACGACCGCCTCGTCGGGGTCGTCGGGGCGTCGCTCCTTGCGCCAGGACATGCGCTCGGCCGCCTCGTACTCGGTCTGGACCGTTTCGAGGAGCGCGAGGTAGCTCCCGTAGCGCTCGGGCGTGATGGCGTCTTCGTCGACGGCCTCCTGGACGGCGCAGCCGGGCTCGTGGGCGTGCGTGCAGTCGGGGAAGCGGCAGTCGGGGATGAACGGGCGGAACTCGACGAAGTAGCCGCCGAGGTCCTGCGGCGACATGTCCCAGATCCCGAACTCGCGGATGCCGGGCGTGTCGGCGACCCAGCCGCCGGCGACGCGGTAGAGCGTGGCGAACGTCGTCGTGTGGCGGCCCTTCTGCGTCTTCTCGCTGACCTCGGACGTCACGAGGTGGAGCGTCGGGTCGACGGCGTTGAGGAGGCTCGACTTGCCCACGCCGCTCGGCCCCGAGACCACGCTCACGCGGCCGGCGAGGCGGGCGCCGAAGTCCTCGACGCCCTGCCCGGTCTCGGCGCTCGTGAGCAGGACCGGGTAGCCCAGCCCCTCGTACAGCTCCTGCCAGAACGCCATCGCCTCCTGCGCGCGGGGCTCGTCGTTGAGGAGGTCGGCCTTGTTGAGGACGAGCCCGGCCGGGATGTGCGAGGCCTCGGCGGCGACGAGGAAGCGGTCGACGAAGCCGGGGTTCACTTTGGGACCGAACGTCGACTGGACGCACCACGCGCGGTCCACGTTTGTCACGATCACGTGCTCCTTGACGGCCGCCTTGCGCCCGGCCGCGCGGCGGCTGAGCTGGTTCTCGCGCGGCTCGATGCCGGTGATGAACCCGACGTCGTCGTCGTCGAGGAGGAGCCGGACGCGGTCGCCGACGGCGAGCGGGTTGGTCTCGTCGATCTCGAGGGCCTCCAGCCGGAACTTGCCCCGGATGCGCGCGCGGATGGACCGCCCGGAGTCCGGCGAAGAGTCCCCGTCGCTGTCCAGGTGCACGTCGTACCAACTCCCCGTCGAGCGGACGACGAGGCCCGTCCGCACGTCCGGTTCGGGCTCCTCCTCGGGGGGCGCGTCGGCGGGGGGCGGGGCGGGGCGGTCGGTCATGGGTGAAACTCCGGGTCAGGGGCCTCGTCCAACGCGGGCCGACCGCCCCAGGCTCCTCTGCGCCCACGCTCATGGCCCCCACCGATCCGCCCCGCCCCGACCCCTTCGGCGACGTCCGCGCCGCGTTCGAGCGGCTGGGCACGTCTGAGAAGGCCGCGTTCACGTTCGAGGCCACGTTCAGCACCATCGGGCAGGCGCTCGCCGAGACCGGCCGCCATGTGGCCGGCGCCATCGACGACCTCGACGTGGACGCGTGGTTCCGCCCGCCGCCCCGCCCGCCGCGTTCGCGGAAGCCGCCCCGCCCGGCCACGCCGCCCCCGCCGCCCGCCGGTCCGGTGCCGCCGGACGGCCCGCTGGGGACGCCGCCGGTCGATGATCTGCCGACGCCGCCCGACGTGCCCCCGCCCGACGCGACGTGAACGACGAGTCCTGGATCGAACGCTACGAGCGGGCGGGGTGGCTCGGCCGCGCGGGCCTGTTGGGGGGCGGAGCGGTCCGGCTCGCCGCCCGCGCCATCGACGGCGCCCTCGACCGAGCCGCGACGGTCACGGTCGAGGCGAAGGAGGCGTTCCAGAAGGAGCTCGACCCGAACGTGTCGGACGCCCAGATCCTCGACGAGACGGATGAGCGGGACACCGAGCCGTAGAGCTTTACGCCGCGGGTGGGGCGGCTAGGCCGCGAGCGCCTGGGCGGCGTGAAGGCCGAAGATCCGCGGGTGCACGACGCGCTGGACCATGAGCCGACCGTCGGCGGCCGTCGTCATCTCGGCCTCCAGGAGCCCGTGCTCCGACATCTCGAGCACGACCTCGTGGCCCAGCCGAGACGAGTCGGCGCCGGCGGCGGCCGGGGCGGGGCGGAGCCACCGGGCGGCGAGCCGGTTGATCTCGACCCACGACAGCTGGCCGTACGGCGCACGCGAGGCGGCGGCGAGCACTTCGATCACGAAGTCGGCGGCGTAGGGGAGCGTGTCGGCGAGGGGCGGGGCGGAACTCGAAGGCGGAGTCTTCGGCATGAGCGCGGGGGGAAGCGTGCCTCAGGATCGCCTACGGGTGTGACACCCCTGTGACGTGGGCGGGGTGGGAGG
>NZ_JAVRHT010000051.1:0-18341 GCF_031846415.1 Rubrivirga litoralis
TGGGCGGGGTGGCGCCGGGTTTGTTCCATCCCGCCCCGCTCAATCCTGGGCGGGGCGGTCGAAGGCGACGCGGAGGTCGAACCGGAGCGGCGGCAGTCCCCCTCCTGGTCAGGAGGGGGTAGGGGTGGTTGTCGGGCGGGCGGGGCGGTCCTGGAAAGGCGCCGCCCCGCCCGGGGCCGAATCGGGCGGGGTGGGGCGGGCAAGCCACGACGCCAGCCGCGCCGTCACGGCGTCGTCCGACAGGAGGTCGAGGTGCGACCGGCCGACAGCCACCCACTGCCGCTCGGGCGGCACGCCCAGGTCGCGGGCGGGGTCCGCGTGGCGGCCGAGCGCGCTGTCCAGCGGCACGAGCCCGTCGCCCACCGTCCGGTCCCTCGCCCCGCCCCGCCCGTCGCCCGTCGTCGCGGCGACGACGTAGCACGCGACGCCCGGCGGGAGCGGCGTGGGGCGGCGCGCGTCCGGCGCCCGGTCGAAGCGGCCCCGCCCCGCCCAGTCCTCCTCCACGACGTTCCCGAAGCGGAGGTCGGTCACGCCCGCGCTCCGCGCCTGGCCGACCGCGGCGAGCGGGGCGGTGTAGCGCGTGGCGCCGAGGAACGCGTCGACCAGGCTGCCCAGACGTTCGAGCGGGGCGCCGTGGTGGGGCGTCCCCAGCGTGACGAGCGCGGCGTCGAGGCCCGGCCATGCGTGGCCCGCCTCGGCCGCGTAGTGGAGCGCGCTCCGCGCGACGAGCCCGCCCATGCTGTGCCCCACCACGACGAGGCGGCGGACGCGCCGGGGCCACGCGGCCACGAGCGCGTCGAGCGCGACGGCCAGGTCGCGCCCGCTCTCCGAGACGTGCCGCCCGCTGTTGTAGCGGACCGCTACGCGCGTGGCGCCGAGCGCGTCGGCGAGCGCGGCGCCCGGGTCGACCCCGCCCCGCCCCCACTGCCCGTCGTGCATGCACAAGCCGTGGATCTGCACGAGCAGGACACCGCGCGGGTCTGCGACGGCGCGGGCGACCGACGCCGTGTCCAGGACGAGCCGCCGCCCGCCGTAGCGGACCTGGAACGGCGTGGCGAGCGGGTTGCCCTGCGCCGCGAGCGAGTCGCCGAACGCGCCGTTGAGCGCCGCGACGACCGCGTCCCGGGCGGGGTGGCCGTCTGCCGAGCCGCCCCGCCCGACGGCGCCCAGCGCGGCGTCCAGCGAGCGGCCGACGCCGCGCGTCACCCAGCGCACGGCGCCGTACGCCCACCCGGCAACGCGACCCACGCGCCCGCGCCGCCCGAAGGGCGCGGGGACCGCCCCGTGGACGCCCTCGACCACGTCGGCCACGCCCGACACGGCGCCCGTCACGAGGCGGACGGCGCCGCGGAGGTCGGAGGTGGAAAACGGGCGGGGCAGGAGTCGGCGCAAGAGGGCGGGGTGGACGCTCCGCCCCGCCCGGAGTTGCGCTCCGCCCCGCCCCGGTGCCGCGAACCCGAGCGGGGCGGGGCGGTCTGACAGACCATGACCGACCCCGCCCCGCCCGGCCCTATCTGGGCCGAGACCGACCTCGACGCCATCCGCCACAACGCGCGCCTGCTCATGGAGAAGGCGCGGCCCGACGAGGCCGTCGCCGTTGTCAAAGCGAACGCCTATGGGCACGGGGCCGCTCCGGTCGCGCGGGCGCTGGGCGGGGTGGGTGTCCGCCGGTTCGCCGTCGCGCGCCTGGACGAGGCCGTCACGCTCCGCAAGGCCGGCGTCGACGGCCCGCTCTTGGTGTTCGCCGCCCCGCTCGACGGCGAGCTCGCGGCCTACGAGCGCCACGGCCTCACGGCGGCCGTCTCCTCGCCCGAGGTCGCCGCCGCGGTCGCCGAGCGGGGCGGGCTCACGGTCCACGTCAAGGTCGACACCGGGATGCACCGGCTGGGGTTCGCGCCCGAGGCCGCCGCCGACGCCGTCCGCCGGCTCCAGGCCGCGCCCGGCGTGACCGTCGAGGCGCTGTGGACGCACCTGGCGACGGCCGACGGCGACGACGCCGCGTTCGCGCTCGAGCAGGTCCGCCGGTTCGACGGCGTGCTCCGCGACCTGGGCGACGCCGCCCCGCCCCTCGTCCACGTCCGCAACGGGCCGGCTGTCGTGCGGCTGCCGCCGCTCACGTCGCGGCCCGCGCTCGCGCGCCTGGGCGGCGTCCTCTACGGGCTGGCCTCGGACCCCGCCATGCACGCCGCCATGCGCGGCCTCCGCCCCGCCCTCCGCCTCGTCTCGCGCGTGGTCCACGTCCAGACGGTCGCCGCCGGCGAGTCCGTCAGCTACGGGCGGACGTGGACGGCCGAGCGCCCGACGCGCGTGGCAACGCTCGCCGCCGGCTACGCCGACGGCGTCCCCCGCGCGCTCTCGAACCGGGGCGAGGTCGGCCTCGGCGGGCGCCGCTTCCCCGTCGCCGGGCGCGTGTGCATGGACCTCCTGCTCGTGGACCTGGGCGCCCCCGACGGCCCGGGCGGGGCGGTCGCGCGCGGCGACGAGGCGGTCGTGTTCGGGCGGGGCGGCCCGAGCGCCGAGGAGGCCGCGGCGGCGGCCGGGACGATGGCGTACGAGCTCACGTGCGGCCTCGCCGCGCGCGTCCCCCGCGTGTTCCGGGGCCAGAATGCGGGATAAACGGGGGCGGGGCGGCCGGTGGAGGAGAACCGGACCGCCCCGCCCGCGTCTACCGAGCGGGTTGGTATCTTCACAATTCCCCTCACCACGCCCTTTGGGTCTGCCCCCGTCCACATGGCTACGTCCACCCCCCAGGAGATCACCGTTCTCGTCGTCGACGACGAGGAG
Source organism: Rubrivirga litoralis (assembly GCF_031846415.1). Lineage (NCBI taxonomy): Bacteria > Pseudomonadati > Rhodothermota > Rhodothermia > Rhodothermales > Rubricoccaceae > Rubrivirga > Rubrivirga litoralis. Next base: position 2,785 of record NZ_JAVRHT010000051.1, read on the forward strand.
GACGTGGTCGAGATCGTCTCCCACTTCCTCCGCGAGGCGGGCTACAACGTCCTCACCGCGTTCGACGCCGACGAGGCGCTGAGCAAGGCCGGCCCCGACGTCGACGCCATCCTCCTCGACGTCATGCTCCCGGGCATGAGCGGGTTCGAGATCGCCAAGCGCCTGCGCGGCCGGGTCGAGACTGAAACGATCCCGATCATCATGATGACGGCGAAGACCGAGGAGCAGGACCAGCTCCAGGGCCTCGAAAACGCCGACCAGTACCTGACCAAGCCGGTCAGCCCCAAGGTGGTCCTCGCCAACCTCCGCGCCGTCCTCCGGCGGACCGGGACCGAGGAGTCGAAGACGCTCTCGACGTCCGGCCTCACGATCTACGAGGACGAGTACCGCGCGACGCTCGACGGCGACGACCTCGGCCTCACGCTGACGGAGTTCGAGCTGCTCCGCTACCTCGTCCGCCACCCGCGCAAGGCGTTCACGCGCCAGCAGCTGCTGGAGACGATCTGGAAGGACGCCATGATGGTGACCGAGCGGACCGTCGACGCTCACATCAAGAACCTCCGCGAAAAGCTGGGCGAGTTCGCCAAGCACATCCAGACCGTCCGCGGCGTGGGCTACCGCTTCGTCGAGGAGGCCGAGCAGGAAGCGTGACGAGCGACGGGTGATCAGTACAGAGCCTTTGCCCGTCACCCGTCACTCCTAGCCCGTCACCCCCTATGCGCTGGCGCACTGTCCGCGAGCTGTTCTACCCGCGCCGGGCCTCGACCCAGACGTGGATGATGCTCACGTTCGCGGTGTTCGTGGGCCTGGCTGTGGTCGGGGTCGGGCTGTACTCGTTCCTCGTGCTGCGTGGGCAGATCGGCGAGGCCGAGCGGGCCACGCTCCGCGACCAAGCCGCCCGGTTCGCCGTCCAGCTCGAGGCGGTCCCTGACCGGGCCTCGCGGCTCGCCGTCGGCGCGCAGATCGCCGGGCTCACGAACGTCGACGTGGCCGTGGCCACGACCGACGAGGTGCTCGGCGACTTCCAGGCGGGCGGGGAGGCCGCGCGGACCGACGGCGGCGCGTTCTTCGACAGCCCCGAGGTGGCCGCCGCGCTCTCGGCGGTCGACCACGTCGGGTTCGCCGAGCGGGCCGGGCCGGGCGGGGAGGAGCGGCTCTACGTGGCGCTGTACCGGCCGGAGAGCGGGCTGCTCGTGCGCCTGGGTGAGCCGCTCCCGCCGCTCCTCGTCGCCATCCAGCGCGTCCAGGCCGTGCTCGCCGTGGGCATGGCGCTGGCCCTCGTGCTCGCGCTGCTCGGGGCGTGGCTCGCCGCGCGGCGCGTGACGCGGCCGCTCCAGGCCATCACGCGGAGCGCCCAGCGGATCAACGAGGGCGACCTCGACGGGCGGATCCAGGTCAAGACGCGGGCGGCCGAGTTCCAGGACCTCGCCCGGAGCCTGAACCACATGGCGGGGCGGTTCCGCAACGACATCCACGAGCTCCAGCGGATGCAGCGGGTCCAGAACGAGTTTATCGGCAACGTGGGCCACGAGGTCAAAAACCCGATCCACGCCGTGTTCGGGTACCTCGAGGCGCTCGCGTCGGACTCGCTCGCGCCCGATCAGCGCAAAAAGTACGCGCACAAGGGGCTCGCCAACCTCCAGCGCCTGAACAGCCTGTTCTCGGACCTCATCGAGATCGCCCGGCTGGAGTACCGCGAGGACATGATCCGCCCGACGACGTTCGACCTCCAGGACCTGATCGAGGAGGTGGGCGAGATGCTTGAGCCGAAGGCGAACGAGAAGATGCTCGAGCTGGCCTACGACAACCCCAGCCTCGCCGTCCACGCCGACCGGAACCGGGTGCGGCAGGTGCTCACGAACCTGATCGACAACGCGATCGCGTACTCCGACCAGGGGTCCGTGCGGTGCCGGATGCGGCGGCACCTGGACAAGGCCCGCATCGAGGTCGTAGACACGGGGCGCGGCATCTCGGCCGATCACCTCGACCGCGTGTTCGACCGCTTCTATCGGGTCGATACGGCGCGCTCGCGCAAGGAGGGGGGGACCGGGCTGGGGCTGGCCATCGTCAAGCAGATCCTCGAAGCCCACGGCGAGACCATCCACGTCGAGAGCACGAAGGGGCGGGGCACGCGGTTCTGGTTCGAGCTCCCGCTGGCCCCGGCCGGCGGCGACGGCCAGGTGACCGAGGCGGTCGCGGCGAGGGCGTAGCGGCTTCTCTCCGACCCCCGGGGCGGGGCGCGATCGGCGGTGGCCGCCCCGCCCGCTGCACGTCGGGAGCGGGGCGGTGGACCGGGCGGAGCGGCACCCGCCCCGCCCTCGGCGCAGGGGCGGGGCGGGAGAGCCGGGGCGGGTGGTCGGCGCGGCCGGATCGGGGGCGGGGCGGGAGAGTCGGGCGGAGCCGGAGGGGCATCGCGGGGCCGCCGCGTATCTTGCGCGCGGTGGCGCGAGGCCGCCGAGCATTCGCGTTCACGTCCTCTCTCTCCCTCTATGGCTATGGACCCCGAGACCTCCCCCGACCGCCCCGCCCGCTACACGGCCCGTCCGCTTCTCCTCCCGGACGAGGAGGCGGGCGACGGCGCCGCGAACGCCGACGCCGCCCCGCCCTCCGCCGCGGGCGGGGCGGACGCCGTGACCGACGACACCGACGAGGTCACGGGCGAGGTCGACGCCGCGTTCGCCTTCGAGACGAACGCGGCCAAGGCCGACGAGCCGGCCCCGGCCGAGATCGAGGGCGACCTCGACGTGACCCTCCTCGGGCCGGACGACTTCGAGCCGGAGGAGCTGAAGGACGTGCTCCGCACGATGCTCACGTCGCGCCGGCTCGACGAGAAGATGCTGACGCTCTTGAAGCAGGGGAAGGGCTTTTTCCACATCGGCTCGTCCGGCCACGAGGCGTCGCAGGTGGCGCTGGGCCGCGAGTTCGAGGGCGGCCGCGACTGGTTCTGCTTCTACTACCGCGACCTGGGCACGGCGCTGGCCGTCGGCGTGACGCCGGCGGAGGTGCTGCGCGCCCACTTTGGGAAGCCGTCGGACCCGTTCGGCGGCGGCCGCCAGATGCCGGAGCACTTTGGGCACCGCGATCTCAACATCATGTCGACCTCGTCGTCGGTCGGGGCGCAGTACCTGCCGGCGGTCGGGTTCGGGCTCGGCGTGCAGCGCGAGGACGCCGAGGCCCAAGAGGACGGGGCGGGGCGGGCCGTCTACGCGTCGGGCGGGGAGGGCTCGACGAGCCAGGGCGCGTTCCATGAGGCGCTCAACTGGGCCGCCCGCGAGGCGCTCCCGGTCGTGTTCCACGTCCAGGACAACAAGTACGCGATCTCGGTGCCGGTCGCGGAGCAGACGGCCGGCGGCTCGATTTGGCCCCTGTTCGAGGGCTACACCGGCATGAAGCGGGCGCGCTACGACGGGACCGACTTTTTCCAGTCGGCGTCGGTCGCCCGCGCCACGCTCGAACACGTCCGGGCGGGGCGGGGGCCGGTCGCGCTCCACGCCGACGTGGTGCGCCTGCTGCCGCACTCGTCGTCGGACGACCACCGGAAGTACCGGGAGGAGGACTCGATCTCGGCCGACGCCGCGCGTGACCCGATCCCGGCCTTCGTCGCTCGGCTCGTCGAGGCCGGCATCGTGACGGACGACGAGGTCGAGGCGATGCGGGAGGAGATCCGCGTCGAGATCGACCGGATCGCACGTGAGGTCGCCGCCGAGCCCGACCCGGACCCGGCGACGGCCACGGACCACGTCTACTTCGAGGGCGAGGACACGCGCGAGTACGAGACGGACGGCGAGGCGGGCGACCTCGTCGTCATGGTCGACGCCATCAACCACGCGCTCGACGAGGAGATGGACCGCGACGAGCGCGTGCTCGTCTACGGCGAGGACGTGGGCGGCGGCAAGGGCGGGGTGTTCACGGCCACGCGCGGGCTGACGGCCAAGCACGGCCGCGACCGCTGCTTCAACGCCCCGCTCGCCGAGCACTCGATCATCGGGAGCGCCGTCGGGCTCGCGTGCGCCGGCTACATGCCCGTCGTCGAGATCCAGTTCGCCGACTACATCTGGCCCGGGATGCAGCCGCTCCGTAACCAGGTGGCCTCCATGCGCTACCGCTCGAACGGCGACTGGGCATGCCCGATGGTCATCCGCGTGCCGGCCGGCGGGTACATCCACGGCGGCCTCTGCCACAGCCAGAACGTCGAGGCTCTGTTCGGCCACTTCCCCGGGCTCCAGGTCGTCATGCCGTCGAACGCGGCCGACGCGAAGGGCCTGCTCAAGAGCGCGATCCGCGGCGAGGACCCGGTCCTGTTCCTGGAGCACAAGGCGCTCTACCGCCAGGGGCCGGCCCGCTCGCCGGAGCCGCACGCCGACTACCTCGTCCCGCTGGGCAAGGCCCGCGTCGCGCGCGAGGGCACGGACCTCACGATCGTGACGTGGGGCGCCATCGTTTACAAGGCGCTCGCGGCCGCGAAGGCGCTCGACAAGGAGGGCGTCTCGGTCGAGGTCATCGACGTGCGCTCGTTCCTCCCGTTCGACAGCGAGACGGTTCTCGCGTCGGCGCGCAAGACGGGCCGCGTGCTCGTGGCCTACGAGGACCACGAGTTCATGGGCTTCGGGGCCGAGATCGCCGCCCAGATCTCGGACGCCGCGTTCGGGTCGCTCGACGCGCCCGTCAAGCGCGTGGCCGGCGCCTTCTCCTCGATCCCCTACGCCGACGCGCTGGAAAAGGCCGTGCTGCCGCAGGACGAGGACGTGCTGGAGGCGGCCCGCGAGGTGCTCGCGTTTTGACGAGAGGGGTGAGCGGAGGGATCGCCCCGCTCGTGCTCTCGCCTGCCCCGCCCGTGTACCGCGCCGTGCCGCCCCGCCCCGACCAGGGGCGGGGCGGTCTGCGTTGGTGCCCGCCCCGCCCGCGCCGAGCCGTTGGGGCGGGGTGGAGGAACCCGCCCCGCCCGCCGGGCGCTTGACAGGCATGATGCGACTCCCCACCCTGCTCGCCGTCCTCCTCGTCACCGCTGGCGCGGCCGCTGCCCAAGGCCGGCTCGCGGTCGACGCCCCGACCCACGACTTCGGCCGGATCGCCGAGGCCGAGGCCGCGCAGCACACGTTCCGGTTCACGAACGCGGGCGACGCCCCGCTCCGCCTCACGCGCGTCGAGGCCGCTTGCGGCTGCACGACGCCCTCGTGGACCGATACGGCGGTGCCGCCGGGCGGGGAGGGGCAGGTGGAGGTCGCGTTCGACCCGGAGGGCCGCTCGGGGCCGTTCGAGAAGACGGTCTACGTCGTCGCCGAGGGGGCAGACCCGGCGGCGCTCACGCTCCGCATCGCGGGCACGGTCGTGCCGTCGTTCGTCGCGGGCGGGGTGGCACAGGGCTCGCTCACGTTCGAGCGCGACCGGGTCGAGGTCGCCTCCGAGGGCGGGGCGGCGCAAGCCGCCGGGGCGCAACCCGCCGAGGCGCAAACGTCGTTCCGGTTCGCGAACACAGGCGAGCGGCCGATCCGCATCGAGCGCGTGGAGGCGCCGGCGGGCGTCGACGTCGTGTTCCCCGAGCGGCCGGTGTTCCCGGACCAGACGGGCGGGCTGTTCGTGACCGTGCCGGCGGGGTCGCCGGCCGACGTCGAGCTCGTGCTCCACACGACGGACGCCGACGTGCCGGTCAAGCGGCTGGCGCTCCGCGTCGGGCCGCCCCGCCCGGCTGGCGGAGAGTAGCAGGTACGGCGGGGCGGGGTGGAGGCGTTGGGCCGTCATGCCGCTGACCCGTTTCGCCAGGGCGCTCCGCCCCGCCCCCGCCGTTTTCCTCGTGCTCCTCGCCGCGTCCGCGACGGCGCAGCCGGCCGTTGAGGCGCCGCTCGACCGCGTGCTCGGCGCCGTCGTCGGGACCGACGGGCTCGTCGACTACCGCCTTTTGGCTCGGGAGCACCGGGCCGATCTCGACGCCGCGCTCGCGGCCGTCGCCGAGCAGGACCCGAGCGCGCTCCGCACGGATGACCAGAAGACGGCCTTCCTGCTCAACGCGTACAACGCCCACGTGCTCGCCCTCGTCCTCCAGACGGACGCGGCCAATCTGGAGGACGAGGACCTGTTCGAGCGCTTTTTCGAGACGCCCGTTCGCATCGCGGGCGGGGCGGCGACGCTGAACCAGATCGAGCACGGAGCGCTCCGCCGCCAGGACCGGGTCGACGGGGCGGCCGTGCCGCGCGCGGTCCAGGCGCTCCGCCCCGCCCGCGTCGACCGGCGCGTCCACGTCGGGCTGAACTGCGCGGCCGTCTCGTGCCCGCCGCTCGGGCGCCGGGCGTTCCGAGCGTCCACGCTCGACGCCGACCTGGGCCGGGCGTGGCGGGCGTTCGTGGCCTCGCCCCGAGCGGCCCGCGTCGACGGCGGCCGTGTGGTCCTGTCGTCCCTGTTCGACTGGTTCGCGGACGACTTCGAGACGCCGCGCCGTCCGCTCGGCGACCTGCTCGCGGGCGCGTTCGCGAGCCGACCCGACGCCGCCCCGCTCCGCCGCGCGCTCGCGGGCCGCACGGCGGCGGACCTGCGGGCGGACCGCGACGTGCAGTTCGACTACGATTGGACGGTCAACCGGAGGTAAGTCTCAGCAAGGCCGGCGGGCGGGAGGTGCCGCCCCGCCCCATCGCGAACCCGCGGGGAGAACGAGCGCCCGCCCCGCCCGTGTACGGATCGCCCGACGGCGTGCCCGACGGCGTTGCATGCAACTACGGCCGCCCCGCCCTCGGCGCGGGCGGGGCGGTCGTCTTCTGCTCGCTGCCCGCTGACATTTCGGCCGTCTTCCGCCCCGCCCGCGTGCTGAGGCCGGGCGGGGTAGGCATCTTCCGCCTTCCGCCTTCCGCCTTCCGCCTTCCGCCTTCCGCCTTCCGATGTCCGCTCGCGTGCTCCAGATCAACGTCTCGCCCGGCGGCGTGCCCAAGCGCGCCGTAGCGTCCGCGTTCGTCGGGCGGGGCGGGCTTGAGGGCGATGCCGTAAACCATCCCAAGATCCACGGCGGGCCGGAGCGGGCCGTGTGCCTGTTCTCGCTCGACCTCGTCCAGGCGCTCCAGGCGGAGGGCCACCCGGTCTTCCCCGGGTCCACGGGCGAGAACCTGACCGTCGCCGGGCTGGACTGGTCGGCCCTCGCGCCCGACGCCGTGCTGGCCGTGGGCGGGGCGGTCCGGCTCCAGCTCACGACGCGCGTCGAGCCGTGCCGGACGATCGCGGACTCGTTCGCCGACGGCGGCTTTAAGCGCATCCAGCCCAAGCGCGTGCCCGATGAGACGCGGTGGTACGCGCGCGTCCTCGCCGAAGGCACCGTCCGCCCCGGCGACGAGATTCGCGTAGAGTCGTAGCCCCGCCCCGCCCTATGCGCCGTCGTCAGAGGACAGGCCGCCCCGCCCGCCGGAGGCTGGGCCGAGGCCCTGGCCCGTCGGGTCGTCGGCGTAGCCGTCCTGGCCGGGGGCGGGGCGGGGGTCGAGCCGCGCCATCAGAAGCCCCTCGCGGACGGCCGCCACCAGCCACGCCGCGAGGAGCACGACGACGGCGACGGCCGCGAGCGCGTCGAACACGGTCCCGCTCCACCCCGCCACCGACACGGTCGGGTTACCCGCCAGCCACAGGCCGGTGTTCGCCGCGATGAGGACGAGGCGGCCCTCCGTCGGGCCGACGCCGGCGAACGAGATCTTGAACACGCCGCGCGCGATCGTGACCAGGTTCACGAGGTTGAACAGCATGAGCACGACGGCGCCCAGCCCGAGCGCGAGGTCGAGCCGCAGGAGCGGCCCTGCCCCTAGCCCGCCGAACAAGAGCGCGACCGTCGCCACGTCGCAGACGTGGTCGACGTAGAACCCGTACCGCTCGCGCCGGATCTGGCGGACGCGCGCGACCGTTCCGTCGAGGCTGTCGCCCCACCAGTTGAGCACGAGCCCGAACGACGCGAGGTGGACGAAGGCCAGGCTCCGCCCCGCCAGCGCGTAGCCGGCGAACGCGAGCACGGCGCCGACGAGCGCCGTCGCCGTCAGCGTGTCTGGCCCGACCCACGGTGGCAAGCGCCGGGCCATCGCCGGGAGCGCCCACCGCTCGAAGCGGGCGAGCGCGATGTCGTTGACCCGCGTCCTGGCAGCGGGCGCGGCGTCAGCGTCCGCCCCGCCCTCGGCATCGGGCGGGGCGGCGGGTGGGGCGGAGGGGGATGGGGCGGGCACGGCGACAGCGAGTCCGCTGTAGGATCGCGCTGGGGCGGGGCGGTCGGGGGCGCTAGAGCGACGCGAGCGCCCGGTCGAGGTCGGCCACGAGGTCGGCTTCGTCCTCGACGCCCACGCTCAGGCGCACCAGGCTGTCGGGGAGCCCGGCCGCGCGGCGGACGTCGCCGGGGATCGAGCCGTGCGTCATCGTCGACGGGTGCGACACGAGGCTCTCCACCCCGCCCAGGCTCTCGGCCAGCGAGAACACGCGGAGCGCCTGCATAAAGCGGACCGCCGTCTCGACCTCGTCGTCCTCCAGGACCAGCGACACCATGCCGCCAAAGTCGCGCATCTGGCGCGCGGCGACGTCGTGGGCGGGGTGGTCCTCGAAGCCCGGCCACATCACGCGAGCCACGCCGTCGTGGCCGCGGAGAAAGTGGGCCACGGCGCGCGCGTTCTGGCAGTGCCGCTCCATGCGCAGGTGGAGCGTCTTTGTCGCCCGCAGCAGGAGGAAGCAGTCGAGCGGGCCGGGCGCCGCGCCTGCCGCCTTGATCTGGAACCGGAGGTGGTCGGCCCACTCGTCGCTCGACGTGAGCACCGCCCCGCCCACGACGTCCGAGTGCCCGCCGAGGTACTTCGTCGTCGAGTGCAGGACGAGGTCGGCGCCGAGCGCGAGCGGCGTCTGGAGGTAGGGCGAGGCGAACGTGTTGTCGACGGCCACGTCGACGCCGCATGCGTGCGCCACGTCGCACAGCGCGGCGATGTCGTAGACGCGGAGGAGCGGGTTGGTCGGCGTCTCGATCCAGACCAGCTTCGTGGCGTCGGTGATGGCCGCGTCGAGGTCGTCCGGGCTCCCCAGGTCGACGAACGTGAACTCGACGCCGAACGGCTCCCACACCTGGCGCATCAGCCGGTAGGTCCCGCCGTAGAGGTCGTTCGTGGACACGACGTGGTCGCCGGGCCGGAGCCGCCGGAGGATGGCGTCGATGCCGGCCACGCCGGACGCGAACGCGACCCCGTGGGCGGCGCCTTCGAGCGAGGCCAGGTTGGCCTCGAGCGCCGTCCGCGTCGGGTTGCCCACGCGGGCGTAGTCGTACCCCTTGTGGACGTCGGGCGCCTCCTGCACGTAGGTGCTCGTGAGGTAGACCGGCGTCATGATGGCGCCCGTCGTGGGGTCCGGGGCCTGCCCGGCGTGGATGGCCCGCGTGCCGAAGCCGAGGTCGGCCTCGGGAGAGCCGAGCGCGTCGGGCGGGGCGTCGGAAACGGCGTCGACGACGTGGGCGCCGTTGGTGGGGGGCGGGGTGGAGGACATACAGAGGGGGGGAAGAAAACGGCGGGGGCGCGGACGTGCCGTGCCCCCGCCGAGGGAAGTCTAAAGTCGGGCGGGGCGGCCTAAAGCGCCACCCCGCCCCGCTCCGCCTAGTTCATCGAGATGCCGGCGCACTCCGAGACGACCTCGGCCTCCGAGATCCGCCCGAGCTGAGTGTAGACGCGGAAGAGCGCCGAGCACGCGTCGGCCTCGTTGTCGGTCCCGGCCGAGATCTCGCGGGCGCGCTGGAGGTACGGGAGTGCCGCCTCCAGGTTCTCGTCCCGCTCGCCCGTCAGCCGAGCCGACTCGGCGTCGTCCTCGGTCGTGTTGGCCTGCTCGTTGAGCGCGGCCGCCTTGTTCTGGTAGGCGGCGCCGAGGTTGTAGAACGCATCGACGTTCGTGCCGTCGAGCTCCGTCGCCCGCTCAAGCTGCTCGATGGCGTCGTCGAACCGCTCGGCCTGCAGGAGAAGCGCGCCGTAGTTGTAGCGCACGACGGGGTCGGTCGGGAGCGCCTGGATCGACTGCTCGTAGCGCTCGATGGCGCGGTCGGTCTGGCCGCTCCGGGCGTACGCGTTGAGGAGCGTCGTCTCGATGTCCTCGTCGTCCGGGAACTGGGCGCTTGCGGCCTCGAGCACGGTGACGGCGTCGGCCGCCTGGTCCGAGAAGAGGAGCGCGCGGCCGTAGTAGATGGCCGGGCCGGGGTCGTTCGGCGAGAGCTCAGCGGCCCGGCGGAGCGGGTCGACGGCGTTCGCGGCGTCGGCGCCACGGAGACGGGCGAGGCCCATCCCGTAGTAGCCCTGGACGGAGTCCGGCGAGGCCATCGTGCCGATCTCGAACAGCTCGGCGGCGACGACGTTGTCGGCGTCGGGGTCGCGGATGAGGTCGTTGCCGGCGTTGACCGACGTGGCCCACAGGTTGAGGGCCGCGTTGCGGACCTCCTCGTCCTCGGGGGCCACCTCCTGCGCACGGCGGACGGCGTCGAGCGCGGCCTGGAGCGCTTCGAGCTTCAGGGCCGGGTCAGCGGCCGCCTCGGCCTGCTGCCGGCGGACGTCGGCGAGGAGGACGAGGGCGTCGACGTCCTGGGGGTTGGCCGCGAGCGCCGCGTCGAGGCTCGTGACCGCAGAGTCGAAGTTGCCCTGGGCGATGGCCAACTGGGCGGCCCCGACTTCAGGGCTGCTGCTGGTAGAGCCGCCCGCCGCCGTGCAGCCGGCGGTAAAGGCGACGAGAGCCAGGAGAGTGAGGAAAGGAGAGAGGCGGGAGCGCATGGTCGTAGCGGTAGGCGCGGGGCAGATGGGAGGCGCTCGGGGGAGCGCCGTATGTTCTCAGACGCAAAACTACGCCCGTGGGTCCCTCCGGCCCCGCGCCGCCGCCCCGCCCGCCATGTCTCCCGGCCCCCGCGCCTTCCTCGCCGACCTCGTCGACTACGCCGGCCTGTTCCCGCCGGCCGCCCTCGACCTCGGGCCCGCCGTCCGCAACTTCGCGGCGTACCGGGGCGGGGCGGACGCCTGGATGCTCGCCCGGTTTATCGTCCCGGCCGGGCGCCTGGACGACCTCGACGCCTTTGCCGACCTGTTCGCGGCCGCCCCGCCCGCCCGGTTTTCCGTGCTGGGCCACGCGCCGGACGAGGGCGGGGCGGAGGCCTGGGCCGCCGCCGCGCGCCGCACGCTCGACGACGCCCGCGCCTTCGAGCGCCGCCACCCCGCCCAGGTCGCCTGCGACCGCTTCGAGCTCCGCCTCCCCGCCGCGCTCGCCTCTGACGCCGACCGGCTCGCCGAGGCCCTGGGCGAGCTCGACGCCGCCTTCCGCGACGGGGCCGCCACGCCTCCGCGCGCGGCCGTCGAGGTCCCGTTTCTCGAACACCCCGGCACGGTCGGGCCGGCGGCGCAGGCCGTGGCCGACGCGAACGGGCGGGCGGGGCGGCCCGCGTTCGCGCTCAAGCTCCGGTGCGGCGGCGTCACGCCTGACCTCGTCCCCGGCGTCGAGGCGCTGGCCGAGGCGCTGGCGACGGCCCGCGACGGCGGCGCCCCGTTCAAGGCGACCGCCGGGCTCCACCACCCGTTCCGCAACGACGACGAGGCCGTCGGCGCGACCATGCACGGGTTCGTCAACGTGTTCGGCGGGGCGATCCTGGCGCGTGTCCATGGGCTGAGCGCGAGCGACCTCGCCGAAGTCCTGGACGACGCCGACGCCGCGCACTGGCGCCTGGACGACGACGGCCTCGGGTGGCGCTCGCTCCAGACCACCCCGCCCGAGGTCGCCGACGCGCGCGAGCAGTTCGCGCTCAGCTACGGCTCGTGCTCGTTCGACGAGCCCCGCGAGGACCTCCGCGCCCTCGGCTGGATCCGGTAGGGCCGTGGGTCGGTGGATCAGTGAGTCAGGACGATCAGTAGGCCCGTTGCGGGCGGGGCGGGACGTCCGGTTGAGCCGCCCACCCCGCCCGACGCTTCCGACGAGCGGCGCGGCGCTTACAGCATGAACCGCTCCCCAGGGCTCTCTCTGACCCACCGATCTCTACCGACCCACCGACTCCCTGGATATGAACCCCTTCCTCGACGTCCCCGCTGACTCCGGCTTCGGCCTCCACAACTTGCCCTACGGCGTGTTCTCGCACGGCGACGGGGGCGCCCGCGTGGGCGTCCGCCTGGGCGACTACGTCGTGGACCTGGCCGCGCTCGAAACGCACGGGCTCGTCGCGGCGGCGGGGGCGGGGCGGGCGCCCGTCTTTTCGCAGCCGGCGCTCAACGCGTTCATGGCGCTCGGGCCGGACGCGTGGTCGGCCGTCCGCGAGCGGCTCCAGGACCTCTTGTCGGACAGCGGCGACCCGGCCCTCCGCGAGGGCGGGGCGGTCCGCGAGGCGGCGGTCCTCCCGCTCGCCGACGTCACGATGCACCTCCCCGCCCGCATCGGCGACTACACCGACTTCTACTCATCGCGCCAGCACGCGACGAACGTGGGGACCATGTTCCGGGGGCCGGAGAACGCGCTCAAGCCGAACTGGCTGCACCTGCCGGTGGGCTACCACGGCCGGGCCTCGTCGGTCGTCGTGAGCGGGACCGACGTCGTGCGGCCGAGCGGGCAGACACGGCCGGACGACGACGCGCCGCCGACGTTCGGGCCGTCAAAGCGGCTCGACATCGAGCTCGAACTGGGGTTCTTCGTCGGACCGGGCAACGAGTTGGGCGACCCCATCTCGATCTCGGACGCCGACCGCCACATCTTCGGGTTCGTGCTCGTCAACGACTGGAGCGCCCGCGACATCCAGAAGTGGGAGTACGTCCCGCTCGGGCCGTTCCTGGGCAAGAGCTTCGCCACGTCGGTCTCGCCGTGGGTGGTCCCGTACGAGGCGCTCGCGCCGTTCCGCGTCGACGGCGAGCCGCAGGACGCGACGGCCGGCAACCCCGAGCCGCTCCCGTACCTCCGCCAGCGCGGACCGCGGGCGCTCGACGTCGACCTCGAAGTCCGGCTCCAGACCTCGTCGATGGACGAGGGCGGGGAGGTCGTCGCGCAGACGACGGCGCGCAACCTCTACTGGAGCCCCGAGCAGCAGCTGGCTCACCACACGGTCAACGGCTGCAACGCACGGCCGGGCGACCTCATGGCGAGCGGGACGATCTCGGGCGAGGACCCGGGCAGCTACGGGTCGCTCCTGGAGATGACGTGGAGCGGCAAGAACCCGCTGAGCCTCCCGGGCGGCGAGACGCGCACGTTCCTCGAAGACGGCGACCGCGTAACGATCACGGGCGAGGCGCGGCGCGACGGCGTCGCCGTCGGGTTCGGCGAGGTCACGGGCCGCGTCCTCCCGCCCCGCCCGTAGCTCCGGGCGGGGCGGCGACCCCCGCGACGAGGGCGGGGCGGCCGGTCTCCCGGGCCGTGGGGGCGGTTGGCGCTCCGTCATCCGCCTGTATTCCCGGTCGCTCCATGTTTTGGTGCGGGCTTGGCGGTGGCTCGCTCCCCCTCGTGACCCGGCTCCTCATGGTCGTTGCGCCCCCGCCTTTCCTGCACCGCACGCTCCGGCTGAGCGACTTCGACTACGAGTACCCCCGCGGGCTGATCGCGGCCTACCCGGCCGAGCCCCGCGACGCCGCCCGGCTCATGGTCGTCGACCGGGCGGCGGGGACCGTCGAGCACCGGACGGTCGGGGACCTGCCCGACTACTTTTCTGAGGGCGACGTGCTGGTGGCGAACGACACGATGGTGTTTCCCGCCCGGCTCCGGGGAACCAAAGAGACGACGGGCGCCCGCGTCGAGGTCTTCCTGCTCCGCGAGCTGAGCGCCGAGAGCCGGTTGTGGGACACCGTGGTGGACCCCGCCCGGAAGGTCCGCGTCGGCAACAAGCTCGTGTTCTCGGACCGTCTCGCCGCCGAGGTCCTCGACAACACGACGAGCCGGGGACGGACGCTCCGGCTCATCTTCGACGGCACGCCGGCCGAGCTCTACGACGCCATCGACCGGATCGGCGAGACGCCCATCCCGCCCTACCTCCGCCGGTCGTCCGAGCTGGCCGACAGCGTCCGCTACCAGACCGTGTTCGCGGCGGAGCGGGGCGCCGTCGCGGCGCCGTCGGCCGGCCTCCACTTTACGCCTGGCCTCCTCCGCACCCTCCGCGCGCGGGGCGCCCGCGTCGAGACGGTCACGCTCCACAGCGGGCTGGGCTCGTTCCAGTCGGTCGAGGTCGAGGATCTCTCGAAGCACCGCATGGCGTCGGAGTGCTTCCAGGTCGGCGCGGGCGCCGTCGAGTCGGTCAACCGCGCGCTCGCGAGCCGCGAGGCTACGGTCACCGCCTGCGACACGACGACCGTCCGGGCGCTCGAGTCGTCGCTCTCGGCCCACCGCACGCTCCGGGCGGGGGCGGGGTGGACCGACGCGTTCATCTACCCGACGCACACGTTCCACGTCACCGAGCGGCTCCTGGCCAACTTCCACCCGCCCCGCTCGACGCTGTTCATGATGAAGGCGGCGTTCGCGGGCTACTCCCTGCTGCGGCACGCCTACGAGGAGGCCGTCCGCGAGGAGTACCGCCTGTTCGCGTTCGGCGACGCGATGCTGATCTTGTAAGGGAAGGGGGAGAACGGCAGCCGCCGCTGACGTCCGGCCGCCCCGCCCTCCACTCCGTTCCCCCGCCCCGACCACGACCACCCCGCCCCCATGACCGACACCTTTGGCGTCGTGCTGCCCGCGGGCGGGGCGGGGCGGCGGATGGGGGGCGACGTGCCCAAGCAGTTCCGCCTGTTGGGCGGGGCGCCCGTCCTCGTGCAGACGCTCCGCGCGTTCGCGCGCCACCCCGCCCTGGGGGCGGCCGTCGTGGTCGTGCCGGCGGGCGAGGAGGCGGCGGCGGGCGCGCGGCTCCGCGAGCACGGCGCCGCGGCCGCCGTCGTCGCGGGCGGGCCGACGCGGCAGGCGTCGGTGGCGAACGGCGTGGCGGCGCTCCCCGCAGACGTCAACCTCGTCCTGGTCCACGACGCCGTGCGCCCGTTCGTCTCGGCCGACGTCGTCTCGCGTGTGGTCGCGGCGGCCCGCGCGGGCGGGGCGGCCGCGGCGGCCGTCCCCGTCGCTGACACGCTGCGGCAGGGCGGGGCGGGGCCGCTGTTCGGCGAGACCGTCCCGCGCGACGGCCTGTGGGCCATGCAGACGCCGCAGGGCGCCCGCCGCGACTGGCTCGTGCGGGCGCACGCGAACGCGGGGCGCTCGGTCGCCACGGACGAGGTCGGGCTCTTGCAGGGCGCCGGCTACCCGGTCCGCATCGTCGAGGGCGACGCCCGCAACCTCAAGCTGACGCGGCCGTCGGACTGGGCGCTGGCCGAGGCGCTGTGGCCGGCGTGGATGAGGGATGAGGGATGAGGGATGAGGGATCGCGCGGGCGAGGCGACGTGCCAGGTTTGTTCCGCGCCGCCCGCGGGGACAGCGTGCGGCGAGCAGCGGGCGGGGTGGGAGGAGTCCCCCTCCTGGACAGGAGGGGCTAGGGGTGGTGGATGATGCGGGCGGGGCGGCCGGAGAAAGACGCCGCCCCGCCCGGGCGCCGCGGCCCGACGGCGTTGCATGCAACGCCGCTACGGCGACCGCCCCGCCCGTGGCGTGGGCGGGGTGGTGAT
>NZ_JAVRHT010000052.1:0-16992 GCF_031846415.1 Rubrivirga litoralis
TCTCGCGCTCTCCCCGCTCTCGCGCTACAGCCCCCGCTCGCGGAGCCGGTCGCAGAGGCGGTCGAAAAAGGCGCACGCGTCGTGCCCCGCCGCCCCGATGCCGAGCCCGATCTGCCGGGCGTGGTCGGCCTCGACCGTCCCCAGCCGCTCGCCCCACGCGGCCGACGCCTCGGGCACGATCCCGTCGTTGACGCCGGCGAGCCCGTAGAGAATCCGGTTGGGGACCACGAGCGGCGGCGAGACCGGGACCGCCGTCCCCCGCCCCGCCCGGCCGGCGAACGAGGCGCACCAGGCGCCGTCGACCGTCTCGTCCGGGTCGAACTGCGCGGCGACGGCGTCGGGCGTGAGCTCGGCGAGGGCGGCCTCGGTGTGGGGCGGGGCGGCGTCGTAGGCCGCGCGGCCCACGAAGTCCATGAACCCGACGGCCCACGCGCGGAGCCGGTCCGGCCGGTCGAGCACGTACTGCGCCAGCGCCGTCCCCCGGTGCGGCGTCGACAGCGTGACGAGGCTCGCGAACCGCCCCGCCCACGCCGGGTCGCGGGCGAGCCAGCGAGCGTCGAGGCCGCCCGACGAGAAGGCGACGAGGTTGAGGCGCTCGGCGCCCGTCTCTGCGCGCACGCGGGACAGCCGGTCGGCCCAGACCTCGGCGCGCACGGCGACCGTGTCGTACGGGTTGACGTGGGGGGCGTAGGCGGCCACGCCCCGCCCGCGGAGGTGCATGGCCTCGGCGTGGAGGACGCCGCCCTGGACCAGGTTCGCGAGCGCCCCGAACCCGTGCATCAGGACGACGGGGTACCGCGTCGGGGCCAACGGCGGCTGCGGCATCGGCTCCAACTCGACGGCCCGCCGGGCGACGGCCTCGGCGCGGCGGCCGAGGCGTGAGAGGAGCGGGGCGGGGTGGGACGTGTCCAGGGGGAGCGGGGCGGCTACGGGCTGTGTACGCGCCACCCCGCCCGCGGTCTCCTAGGCCGCGATGCGGGTGCCGCCGAGCTGGCGGAGCAGGGCGCGGGCCTCCTGGGCGGGGCGGAAGCCGGCGTCGGCCTCGGACCACGCGGCGAGCGCGGCGCCAAGGTGGCGGCGGGCCTCGGCGGGGCGGTCGCGGAGGAGGCGCGCGAGGGCGAGGTGGGCCTTCGGGTTGGCGGGCATCAGGCGGAGGGCACGGTCGAGGCTCTTCTGGGCGCCGGCCTGGTCACCGGCCGCCGCCTGCGCCTCGCCCAGCCGGCGCCACGTCCCGCTGCCGCTGGGCTTCTCTTCGACGAGCGCCTCGTAGACGGCGACGGCCTCGGCGGCCCGGCCGGCGGCGACGAGGGCGTCCGCGCGGAGGACGGGGCCGGCCCCCAGCTTCTCGAGGTCGAGCCCCTGGGCGGCGCCCTCGGTAGCCGCCCGCTCGATCGCAGCGAGGGCGCGCGGTCCGTCGCCCTCGGCCGTCGCGACCGACGCCTCGTGGATGAGGGCGACCGCGGTAAAGATCGGGATCTGCTGGACCGCTGGGTGCCCCTGAGCCGCCGCGACGGCGGCGTCGGCCTGGGCCTCCAGACCGTGCTCGACAAGGTGGCTGGCGACGTCGGCCTTTGCCAGCGCGAGCGAGGCCGCGTCGGTGGTCGTCGCCTGCTCCGCCCAGTGGGCGTCGAGGTCGGCGAGGGCCGCGGCCGTCCGGCCCAGGCTGAGGACCTCCTCGGCCCGCGCCCGGAGCGCGGCCGCGCGCTCAGACGGCGTCTTCGCCATCGACACCGCGCGGTCGTACGCCCCCAGCCCGTCCTCCAGCCGGCCCACGCCGACGAGCGCCCCGCCCAAGGCGGAGACGACGGCCGTGTTGTCGGGCTCGGCCAGCGTCGCCTGGCGGAGCGCTTCGATGGCCGCTTCGGACTCGCCCTGGAGCCGCTTGACGTGGGCCAGCCCGCGGAGCCCGTCGGCGCGCCCGGGCTCGGTGTCGGCGAACGCCTGGTAGTGCACCTCGGCGGCGGCGAGGCGGTTCTGCATCAGGCGGGCAGACGCGGCCTGGAGATGGGCCTCGGTCTCGCCCGGGTCGAGTGCGATGATCTCCTCGTAGGCGGTCACGGCCACCTCGTAGTCGCCGCGGTTGAGGGCGATCATGGCCAGGATGGTGCGGGGGTCCGTCCGCTCGGGGAACAGCTCGGCCCACCGCTTGAGCGCGGCGTAGGCCTCGTCCGGCCGCTGCGACATGAACAGCTCGTTGAACACGAGCGCGTGCCGGTTGCTCTCCGACAGGCGGTAGTCGTGCTGGCGGGCGGCGGCCAGGCTCGCCTGCGCGCCGGCCATGTCGCCCGCCTGCATCTGGGGCATCGAGAGGAGGATGTGGGCGAGCGCGAACGAGGGGTCGGCCTCGGCCGCCTGGGCAAAGTGGGGAGCGGCCGCGGCCACGTCCTGGTCGTAGCTGAGGAGGTGGAATCCGGTGGTCCACGCCTCCAGCGCGCCGTCGTCGCTCGTCAGGAGCTCGGGGGCGGGGAGGTCGGCGGCGTCGGCCCGGCGGTCCGCCGGGAGGTCGAGCTCGTCTCGGATCCAGGTCGCCGCGCGGTCGGCGACGTCGAGGACGCTCCGGCCGGTCTCATCGAACGTGTCGACCTCGCGGCCCGTCTCGCCGTCGGTGAGCCGGAGCGCCAGGCGGACGCCCTCCTCGACCCGCGACACGGTCCCCGTCACGAACACGTCGAGCCGCGCGCGGGCGGCCTCTTTATGCGCGAGCGCGAGTGGGACGCCCGCGCCGTCGGGGTAGCCGGCCCGGCGGAGCCGCTCGGCAAAGTCGTCCGGCGTCTCGACCGTCAGGAACGGGCTCTGGTCGAGGTCGAACCCGATCCCGTAGGCCGCCGCCCGCCCCAGCCACGGCTCGTCGTCGGGGCCGTCGAGGTAGAACGCGCCGACCCGCTTGCGGAACGCCTCGGTGGCCACGACGCGCTCGACGCGCTCGCCGTCGGCGCCCTCCGCCACGACGGTCCGCGAGACCGGCCCCATCGGCTTGTCCGCGAACCCGACGCCCAGAACGGCGGCGGCGAGGATGCCGTTGGTGCCCAGGGCCATCTTGTGCGGCTTCCGCATCTGGACACGCGGGGCCGCCCCGCCCCGGCAGTACGCCGTCAGGAGCACCGACGGGAGCGCGAGCAGGGCCAGCCACATCGCCGCGTCGACGAGGTGGGGCGAGAGCCCGTAGTGCTGCGTCAGGAAGTTGACGAAGAGCACGGCCGACGTCGCGCTGCCGACGTAGACGCCGGCCGTCTTGAGAAGGCCCCGCTGGGAGAGCCGGTCGAGAAGGTCCCCTGACGAGGGGGCGTGAAGGTCGGACATCCGGGTTCAGGTCGCTGACCGGAAGGGTACACAGTCCTTGCACCTAGGGTCAACACGAACTTCGAAATAGATGAGGCGCGACCACCCCGCCCGGCAGGCGCGTCTAGGCGCCCACCGCCACCATCGCCAGCCCCACGACGAGCGGCACGCGGACGTTGTCGTTGACCGGGATCGGGAGCGCCTCGACGGCCGCCCCGACGACGGCCCCGACCGCGCACGCCACGAGCCCCAGCTCGGCCGGCGGCCACGCCGCGATCGCCGCCCCGACCGCGAACGCCGTGAGCGCGTAGGCCGCGCTGCCCTCGACCGACTTCGGCGAGCCCGGCCACCGCGTCCGCCCGAACCGGCGGCCGACCACGGCGGCGGCCCCGTCGCCCACCATGAGCATGGCGAGCGACGCCGCGGCCACGCCCGGCGGGAACAGCCACGCGCAGGCGGCCGCGGCCAGGAACATCCAGACGGCCCCGTTGAACACGATCCGCCCGCCCGTGCCCAGCTCCTCGGGCCGCATCATCCACCCGAACGCGCGGTCGATGAGGACGCGGCGGACGGCCGGGACCTTCTGCTGCGCCACGTCGAGCGCGACGGCGAGCACGGCCAGCGCCGTCAGCGCCCCGAGCACGAGGGGCCGGGGCAGGACCAGGATCGAGGCCGGCAGCACGAGGGCGCCCAGGTGGATCGCCTTCCGCTTGAGCTCGGTGGCGTACGGGATCTGGGGGACGTGGTCGCTCACGGGCCGAAGGTACCCTGCCGCCGCCCCGCCCACGGCGCCAGACCGGGCGGGGCGGCCGGAGCCCGTGCGGGGCGGGCATGGCGGGGCGGGGTGGCCGGAGCGCGGGCGGGGACTCCGAGCAGCCCGGCGCGTACCTCACCCGCACCACCCCGCCCCGCCATGCCCGCCCCGCCCGTTTTCCTCGTCGCCCTCGGCCTCGCGGCCTCCGTCCTCCTCGCCGCGTGCGGGCCGTCCGACTACGCCGGCGAGATGCGCGCGCAGCACGACGGCGACACGCCGGCGGCCTCGGGCGCGACGGCCGGCGCCGACACGGCCGACGTGACCGTCGAGCGCGTCGTCTACGGGACCGTCGACGGCCAGACGCTGACGGGCACGATCGCCCGCCCCGCCGGCGCCGGCCCGACGGCGGGGCTCCCCGGCGTCGTGGTCATCCACGAGTGGTGGGGGCTGAACGAGAACGTCGAGGACATGGCGCGGCGGCTCGCCGACGAGGGCTACGCCGCGCTCGCGGTCGACCTCTACGGCGGCGAAACGGCGGCGACGCCGGACGAGGCCATGTCGCTCGTGCGATCCGCGATGGCCGACGAGGAGGCGCTGACGGAGAACCTCCAGGCGGCCTACCGCTTTCTCGCCTCCCGCGAGGAGGCCCCGCGCGTGGGCGTCATCGGGTGGTGCTTCGGGGGCATGTGGTCGCTCCGCGCCGCGCTCGCCCTCCCCGACGAGCTGGACGCCGCCGTCGTGTACTACGGCGGCCCCGTGACCGACGCCGACCGGCTCGCGCCGCTCGACATGCCCGTCCTCGCGTTCTTCGGCGAGGACGACTCGTCGATCCCCCAGGACACCGTCCGCGCCTTCGAGACGGCGCTCGCCGAGGCCGACGTCGAGCACGAGGTGGAGGTGTACCCCGGCGCCGGCCACGCCTTTGCCAACCCGTCGGGCGAGAACTACGTCCCCGCCGCCGCCGAAGACGCCTGGCGCCGCACGACGGCGTTCCTCGCCGACAACCTGAAGGACCAGTAGGCCGGTGTAGCCGGTGAGTCGTACGGCCTCTGATACCAATTCTGGAGGTTTGTGCCTCACCCGAGCCGCCCCGCCCCGCCCATCCACCACCCCTAGCCCCTCCTGGCTGCGCCGTCCCTTCGGGGTGTCCGGGAGGGGAACGCCTCTGGAGGCGTCGGAGCATGAGCCCTCAGCCCGCGTAGCGGGAGGGGGACCCAGGGTGGCCGCCCCGCCCGCTACGCCGAGAACGCGCCGCCGGCGGAGCGGACGAGCCCGAGCTCGGCGAGCGCGTCGAGGACCTCGGCGACGTCGGCCCGGCGGGCGCCGTCGAACCGGCCGGCCACGGCGTCGGCCGTCCGCGCGCCGCCGGCCACGGCCTGGCGGACGGCGACGGTCCGCGCGGCGAGGGCGGCCGGCCACGGGCGCGCGGCCGGCGCCGCGTCGGCGGCCTCGGGCGGGGCGGCGGCAAGGTCGAGCCCGCCCTGCGGGGCGGCGTCGGGGGCCTGGAACGCGGGGCGGAGGTACCGGACGCGCCCGGCCTCCTCCTCGGCCCGCCGCTCGGCGTTGAGCGCGACGAGCCGGTCCAGCACGGCGGCCCGGAACGTCGGGGCCTCGGCGTCGAGGTCGCCCCAGCCGTAGGCGTCGAGCACGGCCCGGTCGAGCCGGCGGTGGAGGTCGAGGAGCGTGTGCGCGAGCCCGTCGCGGGAGGCCCGCTCCTCGCGCGCCGAGAGCGCCCGCCCCGCCCGGAGCGCCTCGACGGCGTTGTAGAGGTCGGTCAGCCCGACGCTCTTTTCTGTTTGCTGCCGCTTCCGGTGGGCGTCGATGGCCTCGCCAAGGTCTCGGATTTCCTGCTCCTGGTCCGCGGGCGGGGTGGGGAAGGGGAAGGGCTCGAAGGTGGCGGAGTTGTTGTAACGCGGATCATTACCGATGCCGAGCCGACCGCCGGCAGCGAGCGCCCACTCTACATGAACCTGACTGGAGAGAATGCCGAGGTAGAAGGCGTCTTCGAGAGCGACGCAGACGAGCGCTTCGTCGGGGAGCACTTCGCCGTCGAGGAACACGAAAATGCGGTGCTTGGACACGTACGGTGTGACGATGAATCGGCGCAGGCCGTCGAGGGCGGGGCGGAAGCTGGCCCGGGGCTCGCCCAGGACCCACCACTTCTCGCGGTAGCTGGCGCGGCGGACCTCCATCCGCCCCGGCTTCACGTCCCGGACCAGCTTCTCGTAAGCCTGGGGGAAGCGGTCTCTGACCTCGTCTTCGTTCAGCCCCAGGAAGTCGAGGATGTAGAGCCCGCGCGGCGAGCGGACCACGTCGCTCCCGTTGAGGTACGGCCGGAGGTGCCGGTCGATGTCTCCGCCCCGCCCGCGCCCCATCACCTCGGCCTCGTCGGGCGAGAGACGGAACCCCGTTCCGACAGGCGTAACGCCCCGGTTGCTGATCCCCTCGTTCGCGCTGAGCGGTTCCGCCCCGCTCACGTCGGCCCCGACTGTGAGGTCCACGTTGACCCGCCCGACGTACTCCGTGAGGTCTACGTCGGCCGCGCCCGCCCCGCCCCGCTCGTCGGTCACGACGGCGAGCCGCCCCGCCCCCGCGTCGAAAGCGTCGGCGCTCGCTCCGACCGTCATCGACACGCGGACGGCCGCGCCGTCGGCCGCGTCGACCCACGGGTGGTCTGGGACCGCGAATGCGAGCGCTAGGGGCGGGGTGGGGTTCGTTCCAGGTCTGACCTGGAACGAAGACAGGTGGGCTTCTACCACGCGCCGGTTGAACGTCTGCGGCAGCGAGTTTGTCGTGATGAGCCCGAACCGCTCGGCCTCCCCGCGCCGGACCGCCTCGGCCGCCCGGTGCCACCAGTACATCACGAGGTCCGCCGACTCGGGCACGTCGGGGTACGCCGCCCGCAGCCCCTCCGTGTAGTCGTCGCCGAGCGCGTCCCGCATCCGCTTGTTGCCCACGAACGGCGGGTTGCCGACGACAAAATCTGCCTCGGGCCACGGGGCGGGGTGGCCGTCGTCGTCGAGCACGGCGTCGCGGTGCTCGACCTGCCCGTACCCCTCCAGCACCGGCTCCGGGAGCGGCTGGCTGGCCCCGTAGCGCGCCCGGTGCCACTGGAGGTACCCGATCCACAGCACGAGGTCCGCAATCGCCGCCGCGCGCGCGTTCACCTCGATCCCGCGCATCTGGCGCGGCGTGACCCCGAACCCCTCGCCGACCGCCTCGCCCACGAGCCGCCCGGCGGCGGCGCGGGCCTCGTCCTCCAGCGCCTTCAGGCCCGCGAGCGTGACGTAGAGGAAGTTGCCCGACCCGCACGCCGGGTCTAGCACGCGGACCGACGCGAGCCGCGAGAGGAACCCGGCGAGCGTGGCCCGGGCCTCGTTCCGCTTCCGCGTCGCCACCGCCTTCGTCGTCGCCTCCTCGGCCTCGTTCACGAGCCGGTTCGCCGTCGCCCGCGCCCCGTCCCACTCCGCCCGGAGCGGCTCCAGGACCGCCGGCCCCACGAGCCGCTCGACGTAGGCGCGCGGCGTGAAGTGCGCGCCCAGCCGGTGCCGCTCGGTCGGGTCGAGCGCCCGCTCCAGGAGCGTCCCGAAGATCGACGGCTCGACGTCGGACCAGTCGGCCCGGGCCGCGTCGCGGAGCCGGTCGTACTGGTCGCGGTCGAGGCGCGGCGCCCGGTGCTCGGCGAACAGCCCGCCGTTGAACCGGCGAACGGTCTCGCGCGCGTCGGAGACGTAGCCGCCCCGGTCCATCGTCCCGAAAAAGGCGCCGAGCGCGTGCGGGAGGTGGTCGAGGTCGTCGGCGTAGGCGTCGAGGAGGGCGCTGAACGCGCGGCCCGGAACGAGCCCGGCGTCCTCGGCGAACATCGAGAACAGGGCGCGCGTGAGGAAGCCGGCCACGGCCTCGGCGTCCATCGGCGCCCCGTCGGCGTCGACGGCCCCGGCGAGCGACGCGGCGAGCTCGGCGAGCCGGCCGGCGAGGTCGACCGTCACGCGGGCCTGCCGGCGCGCGGGGTCGAGCGCGAGCGGGTCCTCGAACACCGCCCGCAGCCGCGCCCGCACGTCGGCGTCGCGGAGCTCGGCGAGCCGGACGCGGTGCGTGGCGGCGTCGGGGAACGGGCGGTAGAGCCGGCCGGTGCCGGAAAAGTCGGCGTAGAGGTCGAGGCAGAACCCCACGTCGCACACGACGACGAACGGGGGCGGGGGCTCGGCGGCCTCCAGGTTCCGGGCGTAGCCCTCGGCCTGGTTCCGGGCCGCGTCCATCGTGGCCTCCCACGCCCGCGTCCCCCGTTTGCCGTGGCCTTGCCGGAGCTTGCGGCCGCCGGCCGTCCGCTTCTCGTCGGCCCCCTGCTTCGTCTCCAGCACGAACGCCCCGCGCTTGTAGAGGTCGATGAACCCCTTGCTCTGGGTCCCGTCCTGGAAGCTCAGCGGCCGCTCGAACACGTAGCCGTCGGCCCGGTCGTCGCCCGTCGTGAGGGCGGGGCGGTCGACGTCGAGGGCGTCGGCGAGGTCGCGGAGGAACGTCTGGGCGTTGGCCCGCTCCGCCCCGCCCGAGGCGGCGGCGTCTTCGATAAACGTGTCGAGGTCGAGGCGCGGCGCGCGGTCGTCGGTCACGGGCGGGGCGGACGGGTGGGAACGTCCGGGATGTTACCGAGCGGACGCGCGGGCGGGGCGGGCGCTCAGGGCGGGGCGGGCCGCCCGCACCGGGCGGAGTCTGAGCCCAGCGTCCGGCGCCCCCGCAGCCGCGCATCGGGCCGACGCCGCGCAGGAACCGCGGGGTGGGGCGGCGAGACCAACCCGCCCCCACCTACTGCACACCATGGACCTCGGAATCAGCGAACGGGCCGCCGTCGTCACCGGCGCCGCCGGCGGCATGGGCCTCGAAACGGCCCGCATCCTCCGCCAGGAGGGCACGCGCGTACTCATGACGGACCTGGACGAGAGCGAGCTCGCCCTCTCCGTTCAGATCCTCGAGTCCGACGGGCTCGGCGGCGACGGCCTCCGCTCGGTCGTCGCCGACCTCGGCAGCCAGGACGGCGCCGACGCCGTGGCCGCCGCCGTCGACTGGGACCTCGACATCCTCGTCCACACGGCCGGCATCACCGGCGCCAAGGGCGACCCGCTGAGCGACATCACCGAGGACGATTGGATGGAGGCGTGGCAGACCGATATGATGTCGGCGGTCCGCATGGCGAAGGCGACGATGCCGGGGATGCTCGACCGCGGCTGGGGCCGCGTGGTCTTCGTGACGTCGGAGAACGTGGCGCAGCCGTACAGCGACGAGGTCGTCTACAACGGCGCCAAGGCCGCGCTGCTCACGTTCGCCAAGGCGCTCGGCCAGCGCTACGCGCCGAAGGGCGTGCTCGTCAACTCCGTCGCGCCGGCCTTTATCGCGACCGACATGACGGACGGGATGATGGAGAAGACGGCCGAGGAGGAGGGTGAGACGATGGACGAGGCCATCGACGAGTTCCTCGAAGAGGACCGGCCGCACCTCGTCCTCGACCGGCGCGGGCGGCCCGAGGAGGTCGCCGCTGTCATCGCGTTCCTGTGTTCGGAGCGCGCGAGCTTCGTCGTCGGCTCGAACTACCGCGTCGACGGCGGCTCCGTCGCCTCCATCGACATCTGAGGTTTCGTGGGGCGGGTACTGGGTACGGGTCCAGACGCTGCCGCCCTGCCCCCGACGGCCCGCATGGGCGGGGTGGGGGAGGCCGCCCCGCCCGCTCGCTTTGCCTGTCTGACCACCCCGCTCTCGCGCTCAGTCCGCCCCACCCCGCCCTTATGAAGACGTTTGACAACCCGGTTCGCGATCCCGACGGCCCGTTCGACGGCCCCGTCACGTTCGACGACGTGGCCGAGCGGATCGCGTCGATCCCGCTCGACGGCCAGCCGCCGGAGCTCCGCGACCTGTACGCCCGGCTCATGCGCGGCGACGCGGCCGGCGCGCCGGCCGGGATGGGCGAGGAGGCCGAGGTCGGCGGCGTGTCCGGTTTGCTGTTCCGTCCCGAGGGCGGGGCGGGCGAGGCGCCGCGCGTGGTGTGGCTCCACGGCGGCGGCTACGTGTTCGGCTCGCCCGAGACGCACTGGCGACCGGCGGCGGCGTTCGCGGCGGCCGTGGGCGAGGCCGTGTTCATGCCGCGCTACCCGCTCGCGCCTGAGGCGCTGTGGCCCGCCCCGCTCCAACAGTCGGCGCTGCCCGTGGCGCGGGCGGTGCTGGAGGGCGGCCGTGGCCTCGCCGTCGTCGGCGACAGCGCGGGCGGGCACCTCACGCTCACGACCGTCCTGGCGCTCGCGCGCGAGGACCGGCCGGCGACCGTCGCCGCCGTGTTCTCGCCCAACGCCGACCGCACGGGGCTCAGCGACACGCGCGAGGCGAACTCGCCGCGCGACGCGATGAACAACGACGAGGACGACCGCCGCTGCGCCTCGATCGCGACCGGCCCCGTCGACCTCCCGGACGACGACCCGACCATCTCGCCGCTCGTCGACGACCTGTCGCTCCTTCCGCCGCTCTGGGTCGAGGTCGGCGAAACCGAGGTGCTGCTCGGCGAGGCGCGGCTCCTCGCGGAGCGCGGCCAGGCCGCCGGCGCCGACGTCCGCCTCCACGTCGAGCCCGACGCGTTCCACATGTGGCAGCTCTGGACCCCGTGGCTGAAGGAGGCCGACGCCTCGCTCGCGCGCGCGTCGGCGTTCGTCCGCGAGCACCTGGGCGGGGCGGCGTAGGCCGGGCGCGCACCGCGCCGTTGTGGAAAGGGCGGGGCAGTTTACGCCTCGGGCGGGGCGGTCAACCCTGGTACTCGCCCCAGACCTCGCGGAGCCGGCCTGCGACCTCGCCGACCGTCGCCTCGGCCTCGACGGCGTCGAGCACGTGCGGCACCACGTTCTCGTCGCCCCGCGCCGCCGTTTCGAGGGCGTCGAGCGCCGCGCCCCACGCGGCCTCGTCCCGCCCCGCCCGGAGCGCCCGGAGCCGCTCGATCTGGCCCTCGCGGACGGCGTCCGACACGCGGAGGAGCTCGACGTCGGCCTCGTCGCCGTCGGTCTGGAAGCGGTTGACGCCGACGACCACCTGGTCGCCCGACTCGACCGCGAGCTGGGCGGCGTAGGCCGACTGCGCGATGCGGTCCTGGTAGAACCCGGCCTCGATGGCGGCCACCGCCCCGCCCATGTCGTCGATCTCCTCGATGAGCCGCGTCGCCTCGGCCTCGATGTCGGCCGTCAGGCGCTCGACGTAGAAGGAGCCCGCGAGCGGGTCGACGGCGTCGGCGACGCCGCTCTCGTAGCCGATCACCTGCTGCGTGCGGAGCGCGAGCGTGGCGGCCTGCTCCGTCGGCAGCGCGAGGGCCTCGTCGAACCCGTTCGTGTGGAGCGACTGCGTGCCGCCGAGGACGGCGGCGAGGGCCTGGAGCGTGGTCCGCGCCACGTTGTTCATCGGCTGCTGCGCGGTCAGCGTCGAGCCCGCCGTCTGCGTGTGGAACCGGAGCATCTGCGCCTTCGTGTCCGTTGCTCCGAAGCGGTCGCGCATGACGTGCGCCCACATCCGCCGCGCGGCCCGGAACTTGGCGATCTCCTCGAAGAAGTCGTTGTGCGCGTTGAAGAAGAAGCTCAGCCGCTTCCCGAACGTGTCCACGTCGAGCCCGGCGTCGAGGGCGGCCTCGACGTAGGCGATCCCGTCGGCGAGCGTGAACGCGAGCTCCTCGGCGGCCGTCGACCCGGCCTCGCGGATGTGGTAGCCCGAGATCGAGATCGTGTTCCACCGCGGCACCGTCTCGGCGCACCACGCGAACGTGTCGGTGATAAAGCGCATCGACGGGCGGGGCGGGTAGATGTAGGTCCCGCGCGCGGCGTACTCCTTGAGGATGTCGTTCTGGATCGTCCCGCCGAGCTTCGTCAAGTCCGCCCCCTGCTCCTTGGCGACGGCCACGTAGAGCGCGAGCAGGACGGGCGCCGTCGCGTTGATGGTCATCGACGTCGTGACGTCTTCCAACTCGATCCCGTCGAACAGCCGGCGCATGTCGTCGATGGAGCAGATCGAGACGCCCACCTTGCCCACCTCGCCCTCGGCGATCGGGTCGTCGGCGTCGTAGCCGATCTGCGTCGGCAGGTCGAACGCGACGGAGAGCCCGCGCGCGCCAGCAGCGAGGAGGGCGTGGTAGCGCTCGTTGGAGGCCTCGGCCGTCGAGAAGCCGGCGTACTGGCGCATCGTCCACAGCCGCTCACGGTACATCGCGGGGTAGACGCCGCGCGTGAACGGGAACCGGCCGGGCTCGCCGAGCCGCGCGTCGAGGTCGGCGGGCAGGTCGGCGTCGGTGGCGACGGCGGGCGGGGCGGCGTGGGCGGGCATCGACGTGTGCGGGCGGGGTGGGGGAGACGTGGTACCGCCACGCCCTCGGGCGGGTTCAGGGTCCGGGGGGTTCGGGGTTGTTTGGTTCGGGGTCGGCTGGTTCGGGCGGGGCGGTGGGCGACCCCTAGTGTCGCGACAGATTGTTCGTGAGCCGGTAGCCGCAGTGGCGTATCCACCGCTCGACCTGCTCGGCATGGACCGCCGCCAGCGCGTCGGCCACGGCTGCACGAAGCGCCTCCCGCGTCCGCGCGGCCACGCCCCGCAGCCGCGCCTTGACGACCGACCAGCACAGTTCGATCGGGTTGAACTCCGGCGAGTACCGCGGCAGGTAGAGCACGCCGACCCCGGCCTCGGCCAAGGCCGCTCGCACCACCTTCGTCTTGTGAGCCGAGAGGTTGTCCATGACCACCACGTCGCCGGCCGAGAGCGCAGGGATCAGCGCCTCGACTACGAAGGCGAGAAACCGCTCGCCCGTCATCGCCCCGTCCATCGCGCGCCAGGCGACCACCCCGCCGCGCCCGCCGTCGGCGCGGATGGCGCCGACGACCGTGAGGTTCTTGCCGCGGTTGAGCGGGACGGCGTCGTAGACGGGCTGGCCCCGCCGAGACCGGCCGTAGCGCCGCGTCACGGTGACGTTCGAGCCGGTCTCGTCGAGGAACACGAGCCGCCGTGCGTCGAGCGCCGGCTGCGCCTCGGCGAAGGCGGCTCGCTCGGCGGCTACGTCCGGGCGGTCGCGCTCGTCGGCTCGGAGCGTCTTTTTTTGAGCGTCAGCCCGGCCGCGACGAGCACGCCGTTGACGGTCGAGCGGGCGACCCCGACGCCGCGCTCGGCGGCGAGCCGGTCGCGGAGCTCGGCGCAGGTCGCGTCGGAGCCGTCGGCCCACGCCACGAGCGCGGCGCGGTCGTCGTCGGAGAGCTTGCGCGGGGCGCCGCCACGGTGGCCGACCGGCTCGGCGGTGCCGTCGGTGCGCCAGCGGCGCTTGAGCTTCTGGACGAAGCCGCGGCTGACGCCGAAGCGCTCGGCGAGCGCGTGCTCGGTGGGCGCGCCGTCGGCGAGGGCGGCGCCGAGGACGCGGCGGCGGAGGTCGAGCGAGAAGGCGGCCATGAGGTTGGCGTTTGACCGAGCAGAGACTACGAACAATCTGTCACGACACTAGGCAACCGCCCCGCCCTGGCCTTCGCGGGCGGGGTGGGCATGGCCGGGCTCCGTCTCACCGCCCCGCCTGGGCGCAGGGCGGGCGGGAACCTGCTCGGCGCCGCCCCGGCGTTGCATGCAACGCCGCTACCCGGGGCGGGGCGGACGTCCCCGGGGCAACCCCGAGCCCCTACGCCCGCTCGTTGTGCGGCGCGTACTTGCTCCCGCGCAGGACCTCGACGTCCTGGAGGTAGACGATGACCGAGTGGTGCGCGAAGTAGCGCTCGGCCACGTGCTCCGCGATCCGCTCGGCGACCTCCGGCGGGACGACCGTCTCGACCTTCACGCTGGGCACGCCCGGCACGCCCGTCCTCGCCCCCCTGGACCCTTCGCCCTTGACGTCAGCGATCGTGTGGCCGGTCGCCCCGAGCGTGTGGAGCGCGTCGAGGAGCCGGTCGCGAACGCTTCGCTCGGCGACGATCGTGACGAGCCGGTAGGTGACGGTCTGCATGCTCGGGGGTACGGGGTACGAGGTACAGGGTACGGACGCCGAACGAGCGCCAGAAGCCGTACTCCGTACCGAGTACCCGGTACCGACCTACCCGCCCCACCACTGGGCCAGCGTGAGGTAGAGCGGGATGCCGACCGTGAGGTTGAACGGGAAGGTGATCCCGAGCGAGGCCGTGAGGTAGTACGCGGGGTTGGCCTCGGGGAGCCCGACGCGAATCGCCGCCGGCGCCGCGATGTACGACGCGCTCGACACCATCGCCCCCAGCACGGCCGCCCCGCCCACCGAGAGCCCGACGGCGAGCCCGACCCAGACGCCGAGCGCCCCGTGGACGACCGGCATCAGCACGCCGAAGGCGACCAGGAACGGGCCGACGCTCTTGAGGTCGCGGAGCCGCCGCGCCGCCGTCATGCCCATGTCGAGGAGGAAGAGCGTGAGCGCGCCCTGGAAGCCGGCCACGAAAAACGGCGCCACCTTCTCGGTCCCCTCCACGCCCGCGATCCACCCGATGACGGTCCCGCCGACGAGGAGCACGATGCTCCGGCCGGTCACGACCTCGCGGAGCGCCTCCTGCCACGACCCCGCCCGGTCGCCGCGCGCGTACGCGATGAGCAAGCCCACGATGATGGCCGGCACCTCGAGCACGGCCACGAGCGCCGGCATGAACCCCTCCGACGGCACGCCGGCATAGGCCGCGACCGCCTGCGCGGCGATGAACGTGACGGCTGAGACCGAGCCGTAGTGAGCCGCGAGTGCCGCCGCGTTCGTCCGGTCGAACCGGCCCAGCCGGCGGAGCACGTTGTAGGCGATGACCGGCGTGAGCACGCCGAGCGCGAGCGTGCCCAGCACCGGCCCAGCCACGTCGCCGAGCGGCGTCTCGCTGAGCGCCACCCCGCCCTTGAGCCCGATCGCGAGCAGGAGGTAGATCGAGAGCGCCTGGTAGAGCGGCTCCGGGATCTCCAGGTCGCTCTTGACGGCGACGGCGACGGCGCCCAGCACGAACGCCAGGACAACGGGCGAGAGCAGGCTGGCGAGAAGGACGTCGAGCACGGGCGGGCAGAAGGGCGCCCGAAGCTACCCCGCCCCGCCCGCGCCCGTCTCGACGTGACGGCGAATGGCAACCGTCGTGGCCCCGCGACCAGCGGCACCCGTAGGGACACGGCTCGCCGTG
The DNA here is from genome assembly GCF_031846415.1 of Rubrivirga litoralis. Classification (NCBI taxonomy): domain Bacteria; kingdom Pseudomonadati; phylum Rhodothermota; class Rhodothermia; order Rhodothermales; family Rubricoccaceae; genus Rubrivirga; species Rubrivirga litoralis. The sequence goes on from NZ_JAVRHT010000052.1 coordinate 15,184, forward strand.
CCCGGGTCAGACAGGACGCCGGCCACCCCGCCCGAGGTGCCGGCGGGGCGGGGCGGTGGACCCTGCCGACCATCGCTTGCGAGCGGGCGGGGCGGGGTGGCGCGGTGCCCTGCTGCGACTCGTAGGGACACGGCGCGCCGTGTCCGAACCGAGCGGGGCGGCGCCCAGGAACCACCCCGCCCCGCCCACACTCGGTCACGGGCGGGGCGGCCCTACTCGCCCTGCGCGAGCGAGTACGCACGCTCGCCGTCGAACGTGTACAGGTTCTCCGTCTTGATCACGTCGAACCCGGCCTCGACGAGCCGGCCCTGGAGCGCGACCACCTGGGCCGGCGTGGCCGCCTCGTCCGTCGCCACGAACCGGCAGCGCCAGTGGTCGGTCCAGAACGTCTCGGGGAGGCCGTCGGGGTAGACCTTCACGCCGCGGTTCGTGATCAGCTTCAGGCGGAGGCCGTCGCCGTCCTGCTCGCTCAGGCGGCCGCCGAGCACGTCGGGCACGCGGCCGTCCTCGTCCCAGTCCAGGAACACGTCGACGCCGACCAGCGCCTTCTCGACGCGCGCCGTCGGGTGGACGTCGACGTGGACGCCGGCCTCGCGGTACTCGACCGGCTTGAGGTGCTTCGGGCGCTCGCCCAGCCGCTCGATCACGGCGTCGGTGAACTGCTCCGTCGAGACCTGGCGCTCGCTGGCCTTCGGGCGGTAGATGTCCGGCGTGTGGATGCCGGCCTCGAGCGTCGCCAGCCACGCGTTCTTGATCGTCTCGGCGTGGCGCGGCATCCCTAGGTGGACCAGCATCATGACCGCTCCGTTGAGGAGCCCCGACGGGTTCGCCACGCCCCGCCCGGCGATGTCCGGCGCCGAGCCGTGGATGGCCTCGAACATGGCGAACGAGCTGCCCACGTTCGCCGAGCCCGCCACGCCGACCGAGCCCGAGACCTCGGCGGCGATGTCGGAGATGATGTCGCCGTAGAGGTTGGGGGCCACGACCACGTCGAGCACCTCGGGCCGCGCCGCCACAATGGCCGCGCCGATGTCGATGATCCGGTGCTCGGCCTCGATCTCGGGGTACTCCGGCGCGATCTCGTCGAACACGCGGTGGAACAGCCCGTCCGTCAGCTTCATGATGTTGTCCTTCGACATGCACGTCACCTTGCGGCGGCCATGCGCGCGGGCGTACTCGAAGGCGTAGCGGACAATCGCCTCCGACCCGGGCCGCGTAATCAGCTTGAGCGTCTGGTAGACCTCGGTCGTCTGGCGGTGCTCGATGCCGGCGTAGGTGTCCTCCTCGTTCTCGCGGATGATGACGAGGTTCATGCCCGGCTGGGCCGCGGCCACGAACGGCGCATAGCTCTTGTTCGGCCGCACGTTCGCGAACATGCCGAGCGACTTGCGGAGCGTCACGTTGAGGCTCTTGTAGCCGCCGCCCTGGGGCGTCGTGATCGGCCCCTTGAGGAGCACGCGGTGCCGGCGGATGGCGTCCCACGTCTCGGGCGCGATGCCCGACGTGTGGCCGTTGAGGTAGGCCGCCTCGCCGACCTCGATGGTGTCGTAGCGGAGCGGCGCCTCGGCCGCCTCCAGGATGCGGAGCGTGGCCTCCACGATCTCCGGCCCGATCCCGTCGCCGTACGCCACGGCAATCGGAACGGGCTCGGTGGCGGTCGTCGGGGGCGGGGTGGCGGCGTCGGGCATGCAGATGCGGGGTGGTGCGGTCCGCATCCTACGCAGAACCGGGCCTGCCGGAGCCGCCCCGCCCCGCGAGCGTCCGGTGAATCGTCGCCCGCCCCGCCCGAGCGCCCGCCGCCGGCCTCTC
>NZ_JAVRHT010000053.1:0-16497 GCF_031846415.1 Rubrivirga litoralis
TATGAGCGAAGAGGGGACGAATCCGCCGGTGAGACGATATTTCCTATCCAACGTGGGGCTTGCGGCCCCCACTCGTCTAATGTCTTCCCCCTCTCCTGTCTCGACGTTAAGCGGCGTGTGGCTGCCGATGGCGCTATTCGTCCTCCTAGGAGGGTGTGATGGGATGGACGTGTACAGCGGCGGCGGACGGATCTACGCAGGAGGGCAGAGCTTCGGGGCGGCCATTGCTCTCGATGGGAACGTGTCCATGATCACGGCCTCTAGCTCTGACGAAGCCTTCGTGCTTCGTCGCGACGGTGATCGGTGGGCGTCCGAGGCCCAACTCCTTCCCCCTAGTGGAGTGCCAGATGATGAGCGTTCCGGCGAGGGTATCGTCTTTGGCTGGGCTGGTGATGTGGAGGGGTCAGTCGCCATCGTCGGTGCACCAGTTCTTGGTGCCGCCGCCCGATCTATCCCCGGCCGGGCGTACGTGTTTGAGCACAGGGGCGGTGACTGGGTACGCACAGCTGACCTTCGGGCCTCTGACCCATCTCTCGGTCGCCTGTTCGGGAGGGCCGTCGCAGTCTCGAAGGGTCGTGTGGCAGTCGCTGCGGGAGCAGCTACGACACTCGTCTCGGAGGATCTCGTCGAGCCAGCAGCCGTCATCCTCTACGAGCGGTTGGGAGAGAGTTGGGCTGAGGTGTCTCGGGTTGAGGAAACGGAGTACGAACGGCCCACAGGACTTGGAGGAGGCTCGTTCTTTGGGTCGGGCCTCGCGCTAAATGGCGACCGACTCGCAGTCGGGTCGCCCGGTCAGGACGTCGGGGGCGTCCGGGGCGTTGGAGCCATTCGGGTCTACCAGTGGACGGGGGAGGCGTGGGCGCTCTCAGACGTTCTCTCCCCTCCCGCACTTCGCGAGAACGACGAAATGGGCAATGTCGTCGCGCTCGACGGCCCGGTTCTCGCGGCCGGAGTATCTGGCCGCGATGTTGGAGGCGGCATTGGAGGCGGCTCCGCGTTCGTGTTTCGCAACAGTGGGGGAGGGTGGACAGTCGAGGCCGAGCTTCTCCCAGTTGGCCTTACCTCTCGCAGCATCTACGGGTATTCCATCGCTGCGAGTGGAGATCGGGTTGCCGTCGGGGACGTGGCCCGAGCAGAGGATCGAGGTTCGGTGTTCGTGTGGGTCCGCCGTCCGTCGGGAGAGTGGGAGATGGAAGCCGAACTATGGCCGTCGGGACTTGGAGGTGGCTCTGCGTTCGGAGAGAGCGTAGCGCTTGAAGGAGATCGGCTTATGGTGGGAGCAGTCGGAGCCGGAGGCGCCGAAGGGGGCGCCTACGAGTTTCAGCGGGGTCCGGACGGTTGGGTGCAGGTCGGGGGTTAGGAATAAGTCTGGTGCATTCCCTTGGAGGCTGTTTCGATATACAGCAAAACAGCTCATTGCATTTTGGGATGTGTTTTCCTTTACAGGAAAACGGGAGGCCTCCTCCAGCGCCTCCCCCGACGCCTTCGCAGTCGGCCTCCGTCCACCAGAAGAGCATGACGAGGCCCGTCCGCCACTGGTCCAGGTAGAAGCGGTGCGCGCCGACGCCGCCCAGCAGGAGGGCTAGGAGCGTCGCCGTCGGCTTGCTGGAGTCCGCCCGTCGGTCCTGCGCCGGCCGCGCCGCCGCGGCACGCGCGGCTGCCGGGCGCCGCACGCGGGGCAGTCGCGGGCGTCCGCGTCGGCGGCCTCCCCGCACGCGTAGCAGAACCTCTTGACGGCGACGGCCGCGGGCGGGGTGGCGGCCCGGTCGCGCCGGGCGGGGGGCGCCGACCGGCGCGACCGGCGGAGGTCCCAGCGGCGGCCGCCCGCCCGGCTCGGGTCGGGGCCGAACGCCTGCGCCTCGAGCTCTTCGGAGGAGAGGCCGTCGAGGTCGTCGTTTTCGAAGTCGGTCGTGGGCACGGCGGGGCGGGGTGGGATGGCAGGGTACGCGCGGCCGCGCGCACCTGCCCTTCGGATTCTGGCCGCGCGGGGTGCACCGGCCGCGGCCGCCCCGCCCAGACTCCGCGAAGCGGGCGGGGTGGGAGACCCGGGCCGCCCCGCCCGCGTTGGGGCCGCATGACCGTGCCCCGCCCCGCCCCGCTCCTGGCCGCCGGCCTGCTCCTCTTCGCGCTCGGCTGCGACGACGCCGCCGACGGCGTCCGCGCGTCGGTGTCGGTCGCCGAGGCCATGTCCGGCGACACGACCGGCTACGCCCGCGCCGACCGCGTCCGCGCGTTCTCGTTCCCCGCCGACCACGGGCCGCACCCGGCGTTCAAGGCCGAGTGGTGGTACGTGACCGGCACGCTCGACGCGGCGGACGGGACCGACCGGCAGTTCGGAGTCCAGTTTACCGTTTTCCGCTCGGCGCTCCGCCCCGACACGGCCGCCGCCGCCGAGCGGTCGTCGGCGTGGGCGACGGACCAGCTCTACATGGCCCACGTCGGGATCGGGGACGTGGCCGGCGGGCAGTTCTACTCGTTCGACCAGGTCGCGCGCGGGGCCGCCGGGCTCTCCGGCGCCACGGCCGACCCGGTCGCCGCGTTCGTCGGGGCGGTCCGCCTGGACCAGGCCGGGCCGCTCGGGGCGGGCGGGGCGGTCCCGCTCCGCGTGCGCGGAGCGGCCGAGGGCGCCTCGTTCGACTTGACCGCCCGGCCGGTCAAGCCCATCGTGTTCCAGGGCGACCGCGGGCTGAGCCAGAAGGGGGCGGGGCCGGAAAACGCGAGCTACTACTACGCCCAGACGCGGATGGCGACGACCGGGACGGTGACGCTCCCCGACGGCGAGGCCGTCCCCGTCGAGGGCCTCACGTGGCTCGACCGCGAGTGGTCCACGTCGGCGCTCAGCGAGGGGCAGGTCGGATGGGACTGGTTCGCCCTCCACCTGGACGACGGCCGCGACCTCATGCTCTACCAAATCCGCTGGGACGACCCCTCGCGCGCCCCGCTCGGCGACGGCTCGCTCGTGGGCGCCGACGGGACGAAGCGCCGCCTGAGCGCGGCCGACTTCTCGCTCGAGCCGCTCGAGACCTGGGAGAGCCCGCGCGGCGGCGCCTACCCGGTCCGCTGGCGCGCCCGCGTGCCGAGCGCCGGCCTCGACCTCACGGTCGCCGCCCCGCTCGACGACCAGGAGCTCGACGCGACCGTCCGCTACTGGGAGGGCACGATGGACGTGTCGGGGACGGTCTCGGGGACCGGCTTCCTGGAGATGACCGGCTACGCCGACGGCCTCGACGGGAGCGCCCGGCCGACGCCCTCGGGCCGCTAGACTCCGGGTCGGTACGGGGTACTCGGTACTCGGTGCGGGGTACGGCTCCCGGAGGCCCTTCTAGGCCCGTTCCCTGGACCGCTCGCGGGGGCGGGGCGGGAGACTCCGCCGCCCCGCCCGCTCGTCTCCGCCGTCCTCTTCGGCGGGCGGGGCGGGCTCAGCCACGCGGATGTCGGTGAGCGAGCCGCGGATGTCGGTGAGCGAGCCGTGGACGTCGAGGACGACCTCGAACCGGGCGCTCGCCTGGAGCACGCGGCGCGCGAGGCCGTCCGGGTCCCGCGCCCGCCCCGACAGCACGTCGAGGACGAGGGCGATGACGGAGAGCGGGGCGAACAGGACGCCGGCGAGCCCAGCCGCCCACAGCTTGAGGTTGTAGGCGAGGACGTCGGAGACGGCGGAGCGGTCGGCCACGGTGGGGCGGGGTGGAGGCTCGTCCCCTACGTGCCCGCCGCGCCCCCGAGTTACAGAACTCAGCGGGCGGGGCGGCTACAGGCGGACGCGCTCGACGTCGGCGGCCGTGACGCGGACCGTGCCGCCGTCGACGAACCGGGCCTCGGCGTCGGCCGGCACGCGGACGAGGTCGAGGGGCGCCCGCCGCGGCCGGCCGTCTAGCGCCTTGCGGATCGTCGCCTCGTGCGGGGCCAGCCGCTCGTCCCACCGCGCGAGCGCGAAGTGCGTGTCGGGGAACCGCTTGAGGAGCGACCGCCACTTGGCCGCCGACACCTTGCCGGCCTCGCCCCAGAAGACCGGCTCGGGGTCGCCGTAGGCCAGTCCGCCCGGGGGCGGGGCGAGCTGCACGAGGTCGGGCTTGTACGTGTCGCCGATGGGCACCTCGACCCGCATCTCGGGGTACTCGGGCAGGTAGAGCGCCCACAGAACGGCCTTCATCAGCACGTGCTCGATCGACTCCCCGCGCTTCTTGACGAGGACCAGCTTGCGGAGGCCGGCGCCGTCGGAGGCGCGGAGCGTGAGCGTCCGGCGGAGGGCGAGGTCGGAGGGCACGGAAGAGGGGTTCGGGGTTCGGGAGGCCGGATTTGTTCCGCCCCGCCCGGTGGCGGACGAGAGGGAGCGGCAAAGGACGCCGCCCCGCCCGGCACCGGTGCTCACCCCGCGTCCTGCGAGCGGGGCGGTTCCGAACGGCGCAGACAGCGCCCGCCCCGCCCCGACCTCGCGCGTTGCGGGCGGGGTGAGAGACCATCGCTGCCCGCTACGCCAGGTCCAGCCCGTCCGCGAGGCCCCGGAAGCGTTCGGCGAGGTCCATCCGCTGGTTCTGGAGCCGCGCCACCACGTCGCGCCGGCGCGCGCGGACCCGGCGCACGCGGACGGCCCGCCGCGTCTCCTGGACCAGCTCGCCCCACCGGAGCGCGAGCGCCCCGCCGACGGCGCTCAGCACGAACACAGCGAGGCCGGCCAGGAGCGGGGCGTCCGGGAGGGCCGGGAACAGCGCGTGCAGCCGCGCCGCGCCGACGCCGGCCAGGACGCCCGCGACGACCCACGCGAGCGGGTACAGCACCACCCCGCCCAGGAGCTTGATCGTCGCCGTGTCCTTCTGCGCCGCCGCCAGCCGCCGCGCGAGCGCGTTCAGGAGCAGGAACGGCGGCCCGTTGACGACGAACCCGAGGAGTAGGATCGGCGGGAGGAAGAGGACCACGAGCACGGCCTGGACCACGAACAGGACGGCCAGGAGCGGCGACGCCACACGCGGCGCCCGGTCGAGGTCAGCGTCGTCGAGGCCGGCCGCGCGGAGGAGCCGATCGTAGGTGGCCGTGTCGCGGCGCAGGGCCTCGACCTCGGCCGGGTGCGACGCGCGGCGGGCGTGGTAGCCCTCCCACACCATGCCGAAGCCGCGCGACCGCTCGCGGAACGAGGCCCGCCGCGCCCGGACCCCGTCGCGGAGGTCGTCCTCGGCCCGGAGCAGCGCGTACGCCCGGTGCATGAGCCGGTGCGTCGCCCAGTCCTCGGTGGGGCGGACGGCGTCGACGAGCGCGCCCTCGATCCGGTCCGTCAGCGCGCGCACCGGGTCGTCGAATGAGTTCAGGCCGCGCACGTCGAGCGGCCGGTGGAAGGCGACGGCGGCGTCTGACCGCCACGCGTCCTTCCGGTCGTAGTGGAGCCCCACGGGGACGATCACGGGCGGAGCAGCGGCCCCGTCGCGGGCGACCTGCGCCTGGGCCTCGAAAAAGAGCCGCGCCGCGCCCGTCTTGACCTCGGCCAGGTGCGGGTCGTCGTGGCTCACGCCCTCGGGGAACAGAGCGGCGAACGAGCCGGCGGCCACGCGGTCGGCGAGGGCGGCCAGGCTCTTCGCGTTCGCCGCGCGCCGGGCCTCGGGGTCGCCGCCGTCCTGGGCGCGGTAGATCGGGACCGTCCCCAGCCCGCGCATGAGCGCCCCGAGGACCGGCCACCGCAGGAGCCCGTGGCGCGCGCCGAACACGACCTGCCCGGGGAACGTGGCCACCATGAGCGCCGGGTCGACGATCCCGTTCGGGTGCCACGCGACGAGGAGCCCGCCCCGCCCCGGCGGCACGTCGGCCAGCCCCTCGACCCAGACGCGCCGGAAAAACACAGCGACGAGCGCGCGGACGACGGCGCGGAGCGCGCGGTACAGCGGGGGCGGTCCCACAGGGCGGGGCGGTGGTGCGGGGGGAGGATACTGAGGGAGGTAGAGCAGGTAGAGCAGCGGGCGGGGCGCCGAAAAGTTCTGTGCGGCTCCCGCCCCGCCCGGTGGCGCGAGCGGGGCGGGCACCTTGCTCTCTCCGCTCCTACCCTCCCTCCGGCCACAGCCACGCCGCGCCGCGGACGCCGCTCGAGTCGCCGTGTGCGTTGCGGACCACGCGCGTGCGGACCGTGTCCGAGAACACCCACGGCGCGAGCCGCTCCGGCACGCGCGCGGCGAGGTCCGGCAGGTTCGACATCCCGCCGCCGAGGACGATCACGTCCGGGTCGAGCACGTTCACCACCACGGCGAGCCCGCGGCCCAGGCGCTCGGCGTAGCGGTCGAGCGTGGCCTGCGCGTCGGCGTCGCCGCCCTCGGCCGCCGCCACGACCTCGGGCGGGGTGGCGGCCCGGCCCGTCGCGCGCTCGTGGTCGGCCGCCAGGCCCGGCCCCGAGAGCCACTTCTCGACGCACCCGCGCAGGCCGCAGTAGCATGCCGGCCCCGGCCGCTCGGCGTCGCGCGGCCACGGGAGCGGCGTGTGGCCCCACTCGCCCGCGATCCGGTTCGGCCCGACGAGCGGGCGGCCGCTGACCACCACCCCGCCCCCGACCCCGGTCCCCAGGATGACGCCGAAGACGACCTCGGCGCCAGCCGCCGCGCCGTCCGTCGCCTCGGACAGCGCGAAGCAGTTGGCGTCGTTCATCACGCGGACCTCGCGGCCGAGCCGCGCGCCCAGGTCGCGGTCGAACGGGCGCCCGTTGAGCCACACCGAGTTCGCGTTCTTGACGAGCCCGTCGCGGTCGACCACGCCTGGGATGCCGACGCCGACCGTGCCCGCCCCGCCCGCCTCGTGCTCGACGGCCTCGACGAGCGCGCCGACGGCCTCGACGGTCCCGTCGTAGTCGCGCGGCGTGGGCACGCGGCGGCGCACGCGCTCCGCCCCGCCCGCGCCCAGCGCGAGCGCCTCGATCTTGGTCCCGCCCAGGTCGACGCCGATTCTCATGAGCGGGGCGGGGCGGGTTCGTGAGGGCGGACGGGCCGTTCGGGCGGGGCGGAAGCTACGGGCGCCCACCCCGCTTGGGCGGAACGGGCGCCGCGCGCCGGCGAGGGCGGGGCGGTTGGGGAGCCGCTGCCCGCCGACTACTGACTCACTGGCCCGCCGCCCTACTCGCTCTCGAGCGCCGCCTCCTCGGGGTGCCCGTTGTGGACGAGCAGCGTGGTCCCGGCCGCCGCGACGAGCGCGTTCAGGCCCTCGCCGTAGCCGTCGTCGTCCGGCCGCGGCATCCCGAGCACGGTGAGGTCGGCGCTCCGGCTGTGCTCGGCGAGCACGTCGGTAAACGGACGGTCGGGGTCCGTGCGCACGACGACCTCGACCTCGGCCTCGACGCGGACCGCTTCGAGGAGCGCCTCGGTGTCGGCGCGGACGCCGTCGGCGGCCTCGGGCCGCCCGACCATGCGGAGCACGCGGAGCGCGGCCCCGTCCCAGTCGCGGTGGCGGACGGCGAGGTGGGCCAGGAGCAGCATGAGGTCGCCGTTCCCACCCCGCCCGCCCCACCACACGTGGACCTCGCGGCGCTGCCCGAACCCCCGCTCGGCGTCGACGTGGAGGAACAGGGTCGACTTGGCGAGGTCGGCAAAGTCGCGGAGCAGCCGCATCTGGAGCGCCCGCCCGTCGGCCGTCCGGCTCCACCCCAGGACGACCGTGTTCGACTCGAGCCGGCCGATCCCGTGGGCCTGCGCGACCGCCACGGCGCCGGCCCGAAAGTCGGAGACGATCTGGGCCTCGGCGAACGCGGCCATCCGGTGCTCGCGGATGTAGTCGCGGATCCGGTCCTGGGCCTTCTCGCGGAGGGCGGGGCGGCCGCGGTCCTCCACCCCGCCCGTGATGAGCTGGCTGAACGTGACCACGCCGCGGCCCAGGCTCAGCCAGTCGGCCAGCGCGACGAGGTGCTCGCGGTTGTGGGGCTGCCCGGTGAACACCATGAGGTTGGGGCGCCAGTTGCGGGCGCCGCCGGCGTCGCGGCGCTCCAGCTTGAGCAGCGCGAACCGGGCCAAGGACGTCCACACCCCGCTCCGCACGTCGCCCCAGGTGTCCACCGTCTCCCGGCGGCGGAGCGCGAAGTAGATCCCGTACGTGACCACGATCGCCGCGACGGTCGCCGGGGCGTTGATGAGGAACATGGCCCCGTAGCACCCGAGCGCGCCTAGCGCCGGCACGAAGGCGCGGACCGCGAACGTGGGCCGGAAGCTCGGGTTGCCGACCGCCTTCTCGATGGCGGCCACGAGGTTGACCATCCCGTACGTGTTCAGGAAGAACATCGTGATGACCGGGGCGACCACGTCGAGGTCGCCCGCCCAGATCACGCCGACCGCCACGAGGCCAGTGATGAGGACGGCCGCGCGGGGCTCGGTCGGGCTCCCCATCTGCGAGGCCATCCACCGCGGGACCACGCGGTCGCCGGCGACGGCCTGGAGCGTCCGCGGCGCCGCGAGCACGCTGCCCAGCGCGCTCGACAGCGTCGACGCTGCCACGCCGGCCAGGATGAGGATGGGGACCGCCGAGATGTCGGCCATCGCGCCCGTGTTCTCGACCAGCTCGGTCGCCGTAAAGTGCGTCGCGAACCAGATGGCCGCCAGCACATAGACCACGAACGTGACGCCGATGGACAGGATGGTCCCGCGCGGGATGCTCTTCGACGGCTCCTTGAGGTCGCCCGAGAGCGAGATGCCGACCTCGATGCCCGTGACCGCCGGGAAGAACACGGCGAACACGACCCAGAACGTCACGCCGTCCGTGTAGGCGCCGGCCGTCGCCGGCGCCGAGATGTCGCCCCAGCCGCCGGCGAAGAACGAGACGATGGCGGCGACGAGGATGGCCAGGATCCCGAACTGGATCTTCAGCGCGAAGTCGGCCCCGACGTAGGCCACGACGACGAACAGCAGGGCCACGCCCGTCGCCAGCAGCTGCGGGTCCAGCCCGCCCATGAACGGGACGGCCGCCATCGCCTCGACGAACCCGATGATGTAGAACGCGACCGAGATCGCCTGCGACAGGTAGAGCGGGATCCCGATGGCCCCGCCGATCTCGAGCCCGAGCGAGCGCGAGATGAGGAAGTAGTTGCCCCCGGCCTTGACGTTCATGCTCGTCGCGATCGACGAGAGCGAGAGGCCGGTGAGGAACGAGATCGCGTTCGCCAGCACGATGATGGCGAGCGCGCCGATGAGCCCGGCCTGCCCGACGACCCACCCCGTCCGCAGGAAGAGGATGATGCCGAGGATCGTGAGGACGTTGGGCGTAAAGACGCCTGCGAACGTGCCGAAGCGGCCTGCGGCCGGAGGAGCCGAGCGATCTGCCATCAGTTGGGGGAGAGCCGGCGCGCATGGTACCGCCGCCCCGCCCCGCCCGCGACCCTTGGGCGGGGTGGGCGACGCGCCCCGCCCCGGGAGCTCCCCCCGTCCGTGCGCCCATCGCGCCGGCTCCGCCGTCTCTCAACGGGCGCGCGGACTGTCCCCCTCACGTGTACGGCCAAAGGCCGCCGCCCCGCCCGTACAAAGCGAGGGCGGGGCGGCCCGCCGTGGAGCCGCCCCGCCCGGAGCGAACCCCGCCCGCGTGCGCGGGCGGGGTGGTCTGGAGCTACGCCTGCGCCTTCAGGTTCTCGTACGCCCCGATCACCTCGCGGACGTGCTCGCCCGAGGCCTTCATGTCGGCGGTCTCCTTGTCGTTCAGGTCGAGCTCGACGATCTCCTCGACGCCGCCCCGCCCGAGCTTGACCGGCACGCCGATGAACATGTCTTCGAGCCCGTACTGGCCCGTCACCCAGGCCGCGCACGGGAGGACGCGCTTCGAGTCCTTGACGATGGCCTCGACCATCTCGGCCGCGCCGGCGCCCGGCGCGTACCACGCGCTCGTGCCCATGAGCCCGACGATCTCGCCGCCGCCCTTCTTGGTGCGCGTGATGATCTCGTCCAGCCGCGCCTCGTCGATGAGGTCGGTCACGGGCTGCGAGCCCACGGTCGTGAACCGCGGGAGCGGCGTCATCGAGTCGCCGTGGCCGCCGAGGAGCATGGCGTTGATGTCGCGGACCGACACGCCGAGCTCCATCTTCAGGAACGCCCGGTAGCGCGCCGTGTCGAGGATGCCGGCCATGCCCATCACGCGCTGCGACGGGAAGCCGGACTCCATGTACGCCACGTACGTCATGACGTCGAGCGGGTTGGAGACGACGATGATCGTCGTGTCCGGGCTCTGGTCGACGACGCTCCGCGTGACGGACGAGACGATCTCGGCGTTCTTGGCGAGCAGGTCGTCGCGGCTCATGCCCGGCTTGCGCGGGAGGCCGGCCGTGATGACGGTGACGTCGGAGCCCTTCGTGATCGCGTAGTCCGCCCCGCCCTCGATGACGGTGTCGAACCCGTGGATGGGGGCGGCCTCCATGAGGTCGAGGGCCTTGCCCTGCGCCACGCCCTCGTTGATGTCGACGAGGGCGATGTTCTGGACGATGTCCATTCGGGCGACGCACTCGGCGACGGTCGCGCCGACGTTTCCGGCGCCTACAACAGTGAGCTTCATGGGGAGGGGGATCTGTGAGGGGAAAGGCGTGGGACGCGGGCGGGGCGCCCGGCGTTCGCCCGCGCCGTCAATATGGGGGCGGGGAGGGCGGGGCGGCGCCCCCGCGGGCCTCGGATTCCGGGCGAAGACGGCCGCCGCCGCCGACGCGCGAGACGGGGGCGGGGCGGCGTTCGTACGCTGCCCCCGGACCCCGCCCCCGCCCTATGCCGACCGCTCCCCGCCCCGCCCGCTCCCTGCTGCCCCTCGCCGCAGCGCTCGCCCTCCTCGCCGCCCCGCCCGCCACGGCGCAGGACCTCCCGGACGCGCCTTCGGCCCGGCCGGTCGCGCTCGACGCGAGCCGCCCCACCCCGGCCGGGCAGCCCCGAAACGTGGTGCTCATGATCGCCGACGGGTTCGGCCCGGCCTCGGCCACGCTGGGGCGCGCGGCGAAGGGCGCCCCGCTCGCGCTCGACAGCGTCCTCGTGGGGACCGCCGAGACGTCGGCGACGGACAGCCGCGTGACCGACTCGGCGGCCGGCGCGACGGCCTACTCGTGCGGGATCAAGACGTACAACGGCGCGATCGCCGTCGACGCCGACGGCGCCCCGTGCCGGACGCTCCTCGAAGCCGCCGAGGACCGCGGCATGGCCACGGGCCTCGTCGCGACCAGCCGGATCACGCACGCCACGCCGGCCTCGTTCGCCGCCCACGTCGCGCGCCGGAGCGAGGAGCCCGAGATCGCCCGCCAGATGGCGGCGTCGGGCGTCGACCTCCTGTTCGGCGGCGGCCGCCGGTTCTTTACCGCCCCGCCCGAGGGCGCCGCGGCGCCGGCCGGCGCCTGGGGCGGGGCGGGGGGCACGCTCGCGACCGACCGCTCGGGCTACGACGCCATCGATCGGCTCCCGGCCGCGGCCCTCCTCGCCGACTCGCACCTGGCCTACGAGATCGACCGCGACGAGACCGACCAGCCGGCGCTGGCGGACATGGCCGTGAAGGCGCTCGACCTGCTCGCGGCGTCGCCCGACGGCGAGGAGCGCGGGTTCTTCCTCCTCGTCGAGGGCAGCCGGATCGACCACGCTGCCCACGGCAACGACCCGGCCGCGCACCTGGGCGACATCCTCGCCTACGACGACGCCGTCGCCGCCGTGCTCGCGTGGGCCGCCCGCGACGGGAACACGCTCGTGGTCTCGACGGCCGACCACGAGACGGGCGGGCTCACGCTGGGCCGCGACGGCGTCTACGTCTGGGACCCCGCCCCGCTCCTGGCCGCGACCGCCAGCTTCGAGCGGATGCGCGAGCGCGTGGCCGACGGCGAAGACGCCGCCGCCGTTTTGGAAGAGGGCACCGGCGCCCCGCTCCCCGAGGGCGCCGCCGACGCCGCGCGCGGGGCCGTCCGTGCCGAGGACACCGCGGCGCTCGCCGCGCTCGTCACCACGATCGAGTCCGAGCCGGCCGGCGTCGCGTGGACGACCAGCGGCCACACGGCCGTCGACGTGAACGTCTACGCCTGGGGGCCGGGGGCGGGGCGGTTCCGCGGGGCCATGGGCAACGACGCCGCTGGCCGGGCGCTGTTCGAGGCGCTCGGACTAGACCGCGAGTAGGCGCCCGGGCGGGGCGGGCGCGTGAAGATTGGCGCGCCCGGGCGCGGCCTGACACCGCCGGGCGGGGTGGGCGTTGAGGGCGGCCGCCCCGCCCTCCGGTCTTCTCCCGCCCCGCCCGTGCTGCCCGACGTCCTCGCCCTCGTAGGTGGCCTCGCGCTGCTCGTCGCCGCCGCGAGCGCCCTCGTCCGCGGCGCCGCCGCGCTCGCGCTCCGGCTCGGGCTCACGCCGCTCGTCGTCGGGCTGACCGTCGTCGCGTTCGGGACGAGCGCGCCCGAGCTGGTCGTGAGCGTGCAGGCGGCGCTCGCCGGGGCCGGCGGGATCGCCGTCGGGAACGTGGTCGGGTCGAACGTGGCGAACATCGGGCTCATCCTGGCCGTCGCCGTCCTGGTCCGCCCCATCGCGTCGGACCCGGCGCTGCTCCGGCGCGACCTCCCCGCCCTCGTGGCGGCCACGGCGCTCGCGGTCGCGCTGCTGTGGGACCGCGCGCTGGGGCGGGGCGAGGGGACCATGCTCCTCGTCGGGCTCGTGGCCTACCTCGTGTGGAGCGTCCGCACGGCGCGGCGAGAGCAGGCGGCTGTCGAGCTTCCGGTCGCGGCGCCGGCCGGGCCGGCGTGGCGCGACGCGCTGTTCGTCGTGGCCGGCTTGGGCGGGTTGGTCTGGGGCGCCGACCTGTTCGTGGGCGGGGCGGTCCGGCTCGCCGAGGCGGCCGGCGTCTCGAACGCGGTCATCGGGCTGACGGTCGTGGCCGTGGGGACGAGCCTGCCGGAGCTGGCGACGACGGTCGTGGCCGCGGCGCGCGGCGAGGGCGAGATCGCGGCGGGGAGTGTGGTCGGGTCGAACCTGTTCAACCTGCTCGGCATCCTCGGCGTGGGCGCGCTCGTGGAGCCGCTCGTCGCCCCGGGCCTCCGCCCGGTCGACCTCGCGGTAATGGCCGCGTTCACGGTCGCACTCGTCCCGATGATGCTCAGCGGGCGCCGGCTCGTCCGCGCCGAGTCGGGCGTGCTGCTGGCGGGGTACGTCGGCTACATGGCGTTCCTCCTGCTCCAGCCGGTCTGACCGCCCCGTCCACGGTCGGGTCGGGGCGGTCTGCAACGGGCGGGGCAGCGGCGTTGCTACAGGGGGCGCCACGGTTGGGGCGGGGTGGCGTAGTCCGTCTGCACCACGCGGGCGGGGCGGGCCGGCGGTACGCTGCGCGCGTTCTATCACCCCGCCCATGACCCGGACCCTCTCGCTTGCCGCCGCGCTGGCACTTCTCGCGGGATGCGCCTCGACGCGGCCCGCCCCGCTCACGTCGTCCGAGGGGCGGGCCGAGGTCAACGCCCGCGCTGCGGGACGCGTCGCCACCGTCCGCCTCGGTGGCGAGAGGCCGCGCGAGGTCCGCGCCCTCCGCGTCGGCCCCGACACGACGATCTGGGTCGACCGCCTGACAGGGGAGGCGGGCGCCGCGCCGACGGCCGCCCTGTCGTCCGTGTCGGTCGAACGGAGCGGGGCGGGGGGGCGGCTCCTGAAAGGGGCGGCCATCGGCGCCGGAGTCGGCGGTCTCCTCGGCGCCGTCTACGGGGCCACAGACGGCGGGGGATGGGTCTCGTTCACGCCCGTCCAGGCCGGAGCCGCCTTCGCTGTGAGCGGCGCCGTCTACGGCACGCTCGTCGGTCTCGTCGCCGGCCGCCGCGACGTCTACCGCCCCGCCCCGCCCGAGGCCGTCGTAGCCGCCTCGTGCGGCGGCCTCCCGCTCGCCTGCGCCGCCCCGCCCCGGCGGCCGGTGCCCGGGGCGGGGTGGACCCAGCGCTCCGATCCACCGACCCGCTGATCCACCGACCCACCGGCTCAGCGCCGCCGCTTCGCGCGGGCCGTCGGCGTGGCTTCCAGCGGGTTCTCGGGCCAGTGGTGCTTCGGGTAGCGCCCGCGGAGGTCCTTGCGCACGTCGAAGTAAGCGTCGCGCCAGAACGACGCCAAGTCCGTCGTGACCTGGGCGGGGCGGCCGGCCGGGCTCAGCAGGTGCATCAGCACAGGCAGGCGGCCGCCGAGCACGCGCGGCGTCGCCTCCAGCCCGAACACCTCCTGGAGCCGGACGGCCAAGACAGGCGCCTCGGGATCCGAATAGTCGAGGGGGCGGACCGACCCGCTGGGGACCGTCACATGGCTGGGCGCGAGCCGGTCGAGCGCGGCGCGCTCGGCGTACGGCACCTGCGCGAGCAAGGTCTGCCCGAGGTCGAGCCGGCCCAGGTCCGAGAGCCGCTTCATGCCCGCGAGGTACGGCCCGAGCCACGCGTCGAGGCCGTCCAGGAGCGCGTCGTCGGACACGTCGGGCCAGACGTCGCCCAGGTGGTGGTGCAGAAACGCCAGCCGCTCGCGGAGCCGGCGCGTCTCCTTCGACCACGGCAGCGCCTCCACCCCGCCCTGGCGCACGCCGTCGACGAGCGCGGCCGTCACGAGGTGCGGGGGCGGGGCGGCGAGCGGCGCGCTTCGCAGGACGACCGCGCCCAGCCGCGTCACGCGCCGCGCGCGCACGAGGCCGGCGTCAGCGTCCCACTCGACGCGGTCCTCGGTCACGATTTGATCGGCGAACAGCTCCTCGACGTCGTCGGCCGAGAGCGGGGCGGCCAGGAACACGCGGGCGCCGCCGTGGCGGTCGTCGAGGTCGCCGACGGCCAGGAACGGCTGGTCGGCGAGGGGCTGGTCCGGGTCGAGCCGCGCTGCGCGGCCCTCGCGGAGCCGGTAGCGCGCGCCCTCCGCCGAGTCGGCCACGCGCTGCGCCACGCGGTCGGGGTAGGCGAGGGCGAGGAGGCGGCCCACGGCGTCGAGGTCGCCGGCCGCCCCGCCCCGGCCGGCGCTCCACGCCTGCCGCCACCGGCCGGCCTCCTTCCGTGCCCGCGCGAGCGCGCCGCGATCGAGCCGCGCGCCCCGGAACGAGAGCGTCTCGCTCCCGCGCAGCGCCTCGACGCGGAGGCGGGCGTCGACGTCGGGCACGCGCGTCTCGTAGCGGAACGGGTCGCGCTCGCCCAGGAGCCCCACGAGGTCGGCGGCGAGCGCGGCCCGCCCCGCCCCGCGGGCGCGGACGGCGAGGTGGGCGAGGCGCGGGTGCATGGGGAGCTCCGCCAGCGTCCGGCCGTGGTCGGTGAGGGCACCGGCGGCATCGAGGGCGTCGAGCTCGCGGAGCAGCTCACGGGCCGCCTCGTAGGTGGCCTCGGGCGGGGCGTCGAGCCAGGCCAACTCGTCCGGCGTTGCGCCCCACGCCGCCAGGTCGAGCGCGAGCGGGGCGAGGTCGGCCTGGAGGATCTCGGGCGGGGCGAAGTCGCGGAGCGCGGCCTGCTCGGTCTCGCTCCACAGCCGGTAGCACACGCCGGGCTCGGTCCGCCCCGCCCGCCCGCGCCGCTGGTCGGCCTCGGCGCGGCTCACGCGGACCGTTTCGAGCCGGCTCATCCCGCTGCCCGCGTCGAACCGCGGCCGCCGCGCGAGCCCGCCGTCGACGACCACGCGGACGCCCTCGATCGTCAGGCTGGTCTCGGCGATCGACGTGGCCAGCACCACCTTGCGCGTCCCGGGCGGGGCGGGCGCCACGGCCGCGTCCTGGTCGCGCGCCGAGAGGTCGCCGTAGAGCGGCGCCAGGCGGACGCCCGGCGGCAGCGTCCCCTCCAGCGCCCGCGCCGCGCGGCGGATCTCGCCCGCGCCCGGGAGGAACGCGAGCACGCTCCCGGGCTCCTCGGCCAGCGCCCGGCGCACGGCGTCGGCCACGGCGTCCTCGACGCGCCCGCCCCGCCCGCGCCCGGCCGCCGCGTTCGGGCTCCCCAGGTAGTGCGTGGTGACGGGGAACGTGCGCCCCTCGCTGGCGACGACCGCCGCGTCCGGCCCGAGCAGCCGCGCCACGCGCGCGCCGTCGAGCGTCGCGCTCATAACCACGACGCGGAGGTCGGGGCGGAGCAGCGCCTGCGCCTGGAGGCACAGCGCGAGGCCGAGGTCGGCCTGGAGCGAGCGCTCGTGGTACTCGTCGAACACGACCACGCCGACGGGGCGGGCGCCGTCCACGAGGGCGGGGTCCGCGAGCAGCCGCCGCGTCAGGATGCCCTCGGTGACGACCTCGACCCGCGTCCCGCGCCCGACCTTCGACTCGCCGCGCACGCGGAACCCGAACCGGCCGCCGGGCCGCTCTCCCACCTGCTGCGCGAGCCGCCGCGCCGCCGCCCGCGCCGCGATCCGCCGCGGTTCCAGCATCACGACGTCGCGGCCGTCCAGCCAGTCGGCGTCGAGGAGCGCGAGCGGGACGCGCGTGGTCTTGCCCGCGCCGGGCGGCGCCTGGAGCACGGCCGCCCGCCCCGCCCCCAGCGCGGCCACAAGCTCCGGCAGCACGGCGTCGACGGGGAGGGCGGGGTGGGGGAGCGAGCGGGGCACGGGGGGAAAGAGGGGAAGAGGGGAAGAGGGGAAGAGGGGAAGA
>NZ_JAVRHT010000054.1:0-15637 GCF_031846415.1 Rubrivirga litoralis
CCTCCACCACGCGGCCGATCTCGAAGGCCGGCTCGCCGAGCGCCCCGAGCACGGCGAGCGCCCGCGCGCGGGCGTCGGACGGCACGACGGCCACGAGCCCGACGCCCAGGTTGAACGTCCGCCGCATGTCGTCCTCGGGCACCTCGCCGGTCTCCTGGATCAGGCGGAACAGGGCGGGGCGGCTCCAGGCGTCCCAGTCCACGTCGAGGGCGAGGCTGTCGGGCAGGACGCGCTCGGTGTTGCCCACGAGGCCGCCCCCGGTGACGTGCGCGAAGCCGTGCGCGAGCCCCTCGGCGATGAGGGCCTGGATGGCGTCGAGGTAGCTTTTGTGGACGCGCAGGAGCGCCTCGCCGACCGTCACCCCGCCCAGCACGTCCGGCGTGTCGGCGGCGACGAAGCGGTCGAACAGGACCTTCCGGGCCAGGCTGTAGCCGTTCGTGTGGAGGCCGGTCGAGGGCAGCCCGAGCAGGACGTCACCGGCCTCGATGGCGGAGCCGTCAACGATCGCGTCGCGCTCGACGACGCCCACGACGGTCCCGGCGAGGTCGTAGTCGCCGGCCTTGTAGAGGTCGGGCATCTCGGCCGTCTCGCCGCCGATGAGCGCGCACCCGTTCTCGCGGCACGCCTTGGCGAACCCCTTGACGACGGCCTCGACCACGTCCGGCTTGAGGACGCCGGCGGCGAAGTAGTCGAGGAAGAACAGCGGCCGCGCCCCGCAGACCGCGATGTCGTTGACGCAGTGGTTGACGAGGTCCTCGCCCACCGTCTCGTGGCGGTCCACGCGCTGAGCCACCTTCAGCTTCGTCCCCACGCCGTCCATCGACGACACGAGCACGGGGTCGCGCACGCCCTCCTGGGCCAGCGCGAACAGCCCGCCGAACGCGCCGACGTCGGTGAGCACGCCGGGCGTGAACGTGCCCCGGACGTGGTCCGAGATCCGCCGGACGGCCTCCTCGCCCGCGTCAATGTCGACCCCGGCCTCTTTGTACGTTGCCATGCCTGTGCTGCGGTGAGAGCGGAAGGTACCGGCGGGTCGGTGGGTCGGTGGGTCGGTGGGTCGGTGGGTCGGTGGGTCGGTGGGTCGGTGGGTCAAGGTGCCCACCCCGCCCGCGTGGCGCCAGGGGCGGGGCGGCGCGTTGTCCGGGAGTTGTCCACAGCGCCGCCCCGCTCAGCGCCAGGCGCAACGGCCACCCTGCGGCTCCCCCACTGACTCACTGATCTTCTACCGAGCCACTGATCTTCAACTGACCTACTGATCCTCTACTGCCCCACCGGCCTTCCATGGCGGGGCGGTCTTGCCGAGGAAGGCGGCGACGCCGGCGCGGCAGTCGCCCGTCGACCGCGCGAGCGCGTTGAGGCGGGAGGCATAGCTCAGCCCCTCGGCCAGCCCCATCGAGGGCACATCGGCCAGGAGCCGCTTGGTGAGGGCGACGGCGCTCGCGCTCGTCTCCGTCGCCAGCTCGGCGCAGAGCGCGTCGGTCTCGGCGTCGAGTGCGTCCGGGGCGACGGCGCGCGTGACGAGCCCGATCCGGGCCGCCTCGGCGGCGTCGACCAAGTGGCCGCGGAGCAGGAGGTCCCGTGCCGCCGCCTCGCCCAGCTTGCGCACGACGAACACGGACACGATCGCCGGCACGAACCCGATTCTCGTTTCCGTGAACCCGAGCTTGGCGCCCTCGGCCACGAGGGAGAAATCGCAGACGGCGGCGAGCCCACACCCGCCCGCGATCGCGTGCCCGTTGACGCGCGCCACGACCGGCTTCGGCAACGTGTAGATGGTCTCGAACAGGCGCGCGAGGTGCTCGGAGTCGGCCAAGTTGGCCTCGGCGCTCGCCGTCTGGAGCGCCTCCAGGGCCGCCAGGTCGGCGCCGGCCGAGAACGCCCGCCCCGCCCCCGTCAGCACCACGACGCGGACGGACGGGTCGGCGCCGGCGCCCCGGAGCGCGTCGGTGAGCGCGCCGACGAGAGCGGCGTCGAGCGCGTTCCGCTTGTCGGAGCGGTCGAGCGTGAGCGTGAGGACGGGGCCGGAGCGGGAGGACTGAAGCACAGGAGAGTGGAGAGTGGAGAGTGGGAAAGGTGCCCGCCCCGCCCGTCGGTGTCAACCCACGCCTCAGCGGGCGGCGAAATGCGCCGCCCCGCCCGCAATGCGCGAGGGCGGGGCGGCCGGCGTAGCGGCGTTGCATGCAACGCCGCCGGGCCGCAGCGTCCGGGCGGTGGCAAAGGGGCAGTCGGCGGCCGCCCACCGGGCGGGGCGACGTCAGGCAAGGTGATACGCTGTCCGACCCTCCACCCCGCCCCGCCGACACAAGCCTCAGCGCGCTGGGGCGGGGCGGGGCGCAGCGGCGACGGGGCGGGGCGGTCGGCTCGCGCCACCCCGCCCCGTCAACCCGAGCCTCGGCGCGTTGGGGCGGGGCCGTCTGCTCAGGCGCCGGCCTCGCGGCGGATTGCTCATCACTCATCACCCGTAACTCGTCACCCGTCCCCCCCCGCCCCCGTCCAGAAGCGGTAGAGCGGCCACAGCTCCTCCTGCGCGTCGATCGCGGCGCCGACGAGGTCCGGGCCGAGCGCCTGCGCCTCGGCGCGCGGGATGCGGCGCATGAGCCAAATGCCCTTGGCCTTGAGGAGCCCGTCAGGCAGCGCGTCGAGCGGCTCGTCGTGCTCGGGGTGGCCCTCGGGCTTCGTCACGTGGGGTGCGAACGCGAGCCGGTAGCCCCGCCCGATGAGCGCGTTGACGAGCGCGAGCGCCTCCGCCGGCTGCGCCTCCATGCGCGACCGGGCCGCCCGGAACACCTCGCCGGCGTACTCGCCCACGTAGATGCCCCAGCGGAAGGCGTCGGGGTGGACGGCGTGGCTGAGCTGGACGTCCGCGAGCCGCTTCCGGCCCGTCCGGTAGAACGACATCCAGAGGTGGCTGTGCGAGCCGCCCCGCCCGAAGTCGTTTTTCAGGATGCGGCTGAACACGTTCCGCTCGGTCTCGAAGGGGAGCCCGTTCGGGAGCACCCAGTTGACCGCGAGGTCGTCGCGGTAGCGCTTGAACGGGGCCGTGACGGCCCGGTCCAGGACCTCTTTCTCTTCGCGGTACCGGCCGATGTGCGGCTCGGCGCGGAGCCTCTCCAGCGCCTCGAACGCCTCGTCCGGGAAGCCCTCGAACGTGAGGCTGAGCGGGGCGGGGCGGCGGAACGGGACGGCCGCGTCAAACGCGGAGGGCGGGGCAGCGTCGGGCGTCATGCCCGAGCTACCCCGCCCCGCCCGCCAAGGTTCGGCCGGTGAGCCTAACCCGTTGGACCTAGTCGATGGACTCGATCACGTCCTCAGCGGCGCCCCGGTTGATGAAGATCGAGAACCCGGCCTCTGCGAGGAGAGTCACCTCGTCGAAGTCGTCGTCCGTCGTCGCGCGCACGGCGAGCGTGAGGGCCGCGGTGTCCGAGATGAACCGCTGGACGCCCGCCTGGCCGCCGATCCCGATGCCGCCACCGCCGTCGCCCACGTTCACGCCGAGGTTGGCGCCGATGAACGGGTAGGTGTTCGTGTCCGTCCCGCCCGTCGGGTAGTAGTTGCCGAAGGCGCTGATGGTCGCGTTGAAGAAATCGCTGAAGTCGGTCGCGAGCCGGGGGTTTCCGCCTACCTCGATGTTGTCCGTGATGAAGTAGCCGACGACGGGCGCTAGCCCAAAGGCGAATTCAGGCTCAATCGAGAGGTTCCCCGTCCCGCCGACCTGGATGACGTCCTGCTGAATCTGGGCGTCGGCGACAGAGGCGGTGAAGAGGAGAGCGGTAGCCAGGAGGAAAAGGCGCATGGGAGTGGGTGTAGGAGAATGGGCGTCGGGCTCCGTTTCTCGCGGTCCAGAACAGACCACAGAGAGGTACGGCGGGGGGAAAGAACCGCCCCGGGCGGGGCGGGAGTCGTGTCAGGCTCGACACGCCCACCAACCCGCGCCCGCCCCAGAAGATTCCTGGGCGGGGTGCGGGCGCTGAGATTGGGCGCTTCTTCCCGCCACCCCGCCCCGCCCCGCTCGCGGCCTTGGGCGGTGTGGGACGCCGCCCCGCCCGCGCTGCGCGTCGCTCGCTACCCGTCGCTCGTCCGTTCGCCCGAGAGGAACCCGATGGCGTCGTCGACCATGTCGCGGCTCCCGATGTAGACCGGGCAGCGGTCGTGGAGCGCCCCGGGCTCGACGTCCAGGATCGGGCCGTGGCCGGTCTCGGCGCGGCCGCCGGCCTGCTCGACGATCAGGGCCATCGGGTTGGCCTCGTACATCAGCCGGAGCTTCCCGTTCGGGTTGCGCGCGTTGGCCGGGTAGATGTAGACGCCGCCCTTCATCAGGTTCCGGTGGAAGTCGGCCACGAACGAGCCGATGTAGCGCGTCGTGTAGGGGCGGGGCGGCGTGTCGTCGGGGGCCTCGGTCTGCATCCACTTGATGTACTCCTTGAGGCCGTCCTCCCACGAGTTGTAGTTGCCCTCGTTGACCGAGTACATCCGGCCGCGCTCGGGCGTGCGGATGCCGGGGTGCGAGAGCAGGAACTCGCCGATCGACGGGTCGAGCGTGAACCCGTTGACCCCGTTCCCGGTCGTGTACACGAGGACCGTCGACGAGCCGTAGACGACGTAGCCGGCCGCCACCTGCTTCCGCCCCGACTGGAGCGCGCTCGCCATCGTGACCCGGCCGACGTGGTCGTCGGGGATGCGGTAGATCGAGAAGATGGTCCCGATCGACACGTTGACGTCGACGTTCGAGGACCCGTCGAGCGGGTCGAAGAGCACGACGTACTTGCCCTGGCAGTCCTCGAAGAGGAGCGGGATGGCCTCGGCGTGCTCCTCGGACCCGATGAGGCAGACCTCCCCGCCCCGACGGAGCGCGCGGACGAACTCCTCGTGGGCCAAGAGGTCCAGCTTTTTCTGGACCTCGCCCTGCACGTTCACGTCGCCCGTGTCGCCGAAGAGGTCGACCAAGCCCGCTTTGCGCACGTCGCGGTCGACGATCTTGGCGGCGACGACGATGTCGCGGAGGAGCCGCGAGAACTGGCCCTTCGAGCCCGGCGCGTCGGCCTCGCGCTCGATGATGAACTGCTCGAGCGTCTTGAGCGCGCCGCCGCCCGTCGCGAGCGTGCCGCCGCCGAGGCCGTTCGAGGAGTGCCCGTCTGTCGTCGGGGCCGTGGGCGGGGTGGCGGGCGTCGGGGAGTCCATGCGCGGAGGGGGTCGGGAGAAGGGGCTTCAGGCGAGAGCGAACGTTCGCTAGAAGCTACGCCCCGATCCGGTCCTGCCCGGCCAGGGTTTGGAGGAGCCGCGCCGTCCGCGGCCCGACCTCCGCCCCGCCCCGCCACTCGGCGACCAGGCGGTCGAGCGCGTCGCCGTCGTCGACGTCGTAGTGGGCGGGGAGGACGACGGGCGTGAGGTCGTTGTCCATCACGCGCGCGAGCGTGTCCTCGAAGACGGCGTCGTGGCTGTAGGCCATGTCGAACAGGTCGGCCGTGACCTCGTTGAGCCCGAGGAGGTAGTAGCCGCCGTCGCTAGAGGGACCGATAACGGCCGTCATCGGGTCCTCCAGGGCCTCGAAGGCGAGCCCGAAAAAGGCGTCGGGGAGCGTCGGGTGGTCGGTCCCCACGACGACGGCGCGGCCGTAGCCGGCCGCGAACGTCTCGACGAACGCCCGGAGCATCCGCTCGCCCAGGTCCCGGCCGCGCTGCGGGTGCACGCTCACGCCGGGCGGGACCAGGCCGGCCGGCTCGCGCGCCGCGCCGGTCAGGTAGAGCCGGACGGCCGGGCCGCCGGGCGCGGCCCCGAGCGCGGCGTAGCGGTCGAGCGCGTCGCGGAGGAAGGCGTCGTAGAGCGCGGCCGCCTCCTCGGGCGCGAGCGGCGGGCACAGCCGCGTCTTGACGCGCCCGGCCTCGGGCACCTTCGCGAACACGAGGAGCGCCGACCGCCCCGCCCCGCCCGACGGCACAGGGCCAGACGAATCGGGCGGGGCGGACGCCGAGGGCGGGGCGGGGCGGTCAGTCACGCCACCCCGCCCGCGCGGTCCGGGCGCGGCCCGCTCACGTCGAACACGTCGAGGGCCACCCCCGGCGCCTCGTCGACGACGTGGCCCTCGACCACGTCGGCGAACGTAACCGTGAACCCGTCGTCGGTGGGGAGCGGGACGGCCACGAGCCGGAACGACGCGTCCAGGCCGTCGTGGGCGTACGGGACGACGGTCTCGTAGCGGGCGCCCGTCTCGACCACGCCCACGTAGGCGTCGAACAGGCCCGCGTCGCGGTTGCCGGGGAGCACGTCGAGCAGCCGGCGCCCCACGAGGTCCGCCACGTCGCGGCCCACGATCTCGGACGCGCGCGGGTTGGCCAGCGTCCACTCAAAGTCGACGATGTGGCCGCCGTCGTCGCGGACGGACCGGAACGCCATCACGCCGTCGGGCGAGGCGATGAGGACCGAGCGGAGGAGGCCCTGCGAGCGCCGGGCGTCGAGGAGCGCCTCGCGGTAGTCGGTCACGTCGAGGAACGAGACGACGACGGCGTCGGGCCGGCCGTCGTGGTCCTCGTCGATGGGCGTCGCGTTGACGCGGTACCACCGCGTGGGCTGGCCGGGCGGGGTGATGCCTTGCACCCTGCCGCGGACGGGCTCGCCGGTGCGGAGCACCGTGCGCTCGGGGAGGTCGTCGTCCGCGATCGCCGCCCCGCCCTCGTCGACCACGGGCCAGCGGGCGGGGCGGTCCTCGCCGTCGTCGGAGAGCCCGAGAAACGCGCGGGCCGACGGGTTCGACACGACGACGCGGGCCTGGGCGTCGACCACGACGACGCCGGCCTCGACGGTGTCGACGATCGAGCGGTACCGCTCGCGGGCCGCCGTCTCGGCCGCCTCGGCGCGGTCGAGCGAGAGCCGCCGGGCGACGGCGTCGGCCATGACCTCGACGAGGTCGCGCTCGGCCGCGCTGAACCCGCCCTCGCGCGGCTCCGGCGAGACGAAGTTGAGCGTGCCCACGACCTCGCCGTCGACGCGGAGCGGGGTCCCGATAAAGGCGCGCAGGCCGCGGCCGGCGCAGGCGGGGTGGTCCGGGGCCTCCTCCTGGGCGTCGGCGTAGACGACCGTCTCGCCGCTCTCGATGACCGCGTCGCAGAACGCCTCGCGGAGCGGGACCGTGACCCCAGGCTCGAGCTCGGAGTCGGGCGAGACGACCGCCTCGATCCGGTACAACTGCTCGTCGGTCGCCTCGTCGATAGGCGTCGCGGACAGGATGCCGACGGGGAGGTCGAACATCTCGCACCCCGCCCGGAGGTACGCCTCGTAACGGGCCTGCGGCGAGTCGTGCTCGACGGTCGTGATCCGGTGGAGGATCTTGAGGTCCTCGGCGAACGCCTCGGCCCGGGCCGTCCGCTCGGCGACGGCGCGTTCGAGGCCCAGGTTCGCCCGCGACAGCTCGCGCCGGAACTGGCGGCGCTCGGTGTCGTCGCGGCACAGGGCGATCACGCACAGGCGCCCGTCGAACTCGGCCAGCTGCGCGCTCGTCGACATCGGGAGGCGCCGGCCGTCTTTCGTGAGGTGGACTGACTCGAACGTCGACCGCCGCGTCCGCCGGAGCTCGACGAGCGCGGCGCGCAGGTCGACGCGCCGGGGGTCGACGAGGTCGGCCGGGGTCATCGCGCGGAGCTCGTCGGCGGCGTACCCGTAGAGGTCGACGGCCGCCTGGTTGAACGCGACGAACGGCTCGGGACCGTCCGGCCCGAGCGGGTACACGAGGACCACGTCGCTGATGGCGTCGAAGAGCGTCTGGAACCGGCTCTCGCTGGCCGCCAGCTCCTCCGCCGCCGCCCGCTCGGCCTCGATGTCGGCGTGGATCCCGACCCACTCGACGACCGCCCCGCCCGCGCCGCGGACCGGGGCGGCCCGGGCCGCCATCCAGCGGTAGCCGCCGTCGGCCAGGCGGAGCCGGTGCTCGACCTGGTACGGGGTCCCGGCGGCCACGGCCGCCTCCCACGCGGCGAGCGTCTCGGCCCGGTCGTCGGGGTGGACGGCATCGATCCACCCCGCGCCTGTCAGCTCCGCCGTCGTCTGCCCGGTCACGGCCCGCCACTGCGGCTGGTCCTCGACGAACGTGCCGTCGGGCGCCGTGACCCAGACGATGGCCGCCGTCGCCTCGATGAGCGAGCGGTAGCGGGCCTCCTCGCGGGCGAGGTCGCCGCGCGCGGCCCGGAGCGCCCGGAGCTCGGCCCGCGAGCTTACGTCCTCGAACACCACGCCGACCTGGTGGTCCGGGAGCGGGACCGCCTCGACCTGGAATGTCCGCTCCGGCACCCGGTCGTCGCCGTAGGTCACGAGCCCGAGGTTGGCCGGCCGGCCCGTGCGCGCGACCTCGGCGTAGCGTTCGAGGGCGTCCGTCTCGCCGATGTCGGGGAGCACCTCGACGAGCCGGCGGCCCACCTCGCGCGTCGGGTCGAGCCCGATGGCCGCCCCGCTCGCCGCGTTGGCGTAGACGAGCCGGAGCGAGCGCGCGTCGGCGGGGTCGTCGAGCCGGTAGACCGAGACCCCGAGCGGGAGCCGGTCGAGGAGGTCGGGGGCGGAGGGGGCAGACGAACCCATGCGGGAGGGGGCGGGGCGGGGCGGGGTGCGCGCGGGCGGGGCGGCCGGAGCCTAGAGCAACGTGCAGGGAGGTACTCGGTACGAGGTACGCGCGCGCTGAGCTCAGATCGGGCCGTACCTCGTACCCGGTACCCCGTACTCACCCGAAGGGTGCTCTAGAGAGAACGCCGTGCCGCCGCCGATGTGTCGGCGTTCTCGCTCGTTTTTTGACCGCTCCGCCCGAGCCACCCGTCGAGGAGCCGGTCGAGCGGGGCGACGGCGGCGCCCGCGGCCTCCGCTCGTCCGACCGCGTGGTCGAGGGCGGACAGCCGGGCGGACCACCCCGCCCCGCCCGCTGGGTCGCCGCCGAGGTCGTTGTGCCACAGGACGACGGCGCAGCCGCCGGACCGGCGTGCGGCGTCGAGCACGGCGCCGAGCGCGGCCGCCGCGCCCTCGGCGTCCAGACCGCGGTGCGCGGCGAGCGTCGTGTCCATGACGGCGAGCGGCATCTCCCACAAGTCTGTCGTGCGGCCGGCCTCGACGTCGAACACGCGGAACGGGTGCGACGTGCCCCGGCGGAACCCCTCGTGCTGCGAAAAGCCCAACGTGCTGTCGATTTGGACGCCCGCCCGCGCGAGGAGCCGCGGCGTCGTCGGATCCGTCCACCGCAGGAAGTGCGTCCGCGCGAGGCGCGGGGCGTGGCCGAGCGCGTCGGCGAACCGAGCGCGCTCGGCGCGGAGCCGGGCGGGGTGGTCGTGGGCGCCGTAGCCCGGGTGCCACCCGACCGTGTGGCCCTCGGCTTCGAGCCCGCGCAGGAAGCGGCGGACGCGGGCCGCGCCCAGGTCGGCCGGCAGGTCTTCGGCCGTCCACGCCGCCGGTTTTACGAACCACGTCGACCGCGCGCCGTGGCGGCGGGCGAGGCGGCGGAGGGCGAGCGCGCTCTGCCACCGGACGTCCGGCCCCAGCGCCCGCCGCCCCGCCTGGAGCCACCCCGCCCCGCCCCGCCCGAGCGCGCCGGCGAGCGCTCGGAGCCGCCGCGTGCGGAGCCCGTCGAGGTCGTGCGTCAGGGCAACGGCCCACGTCGCGCCCGCGCCCCACGCTCGCCCCGGAACGCTGACGCCCAGGCGGCGGAGCGCGTGGCCCAGCCCGGCCCGGTAGGCGTCGACGGCGGGGCGGAGCGGTCCGCCCGGCGCGTCGCCCAGCGCGGCCTGGAGCGAGGCGCCGTAGGGGAACCGGCCGTGCACGTCGCGCGCGGCCGTCGCCGCTTCCTGGAGCCCGGCCAGCCACCACGCCGCCGACGCCACGAGGTCCGCCCCGCCCCCGCGGCCTAGGGCGGGGCGGTCGCCGGGCGGGCCGACCGGGAGCGGCCACCGCTCGGGGCCGCCGCCGGCGTCGATCTCGACCCACCCGAGCGCCTCGGTGCGGGCGGGGCGGGGCGCAGCCAGGGCGGCGGCGGCTTCGGGTGTCAGGGTCAGGCCGAGCGCGCCGGCGCCGGCCGCCCCGCCCGCGGACACGACGAGGCGGGCGTCGCCGCGCCGGGCGGGCTCGGGGCGGAGGCCCAGGCCGCGCAGCAGTTCCTCCAGCCCGTACGCCACGAGCGGGCGGGCGCCCTCGGGGACGTCGAGGCAGACGGGGAGCGGGGCGGCGGTCACGGGGCGGGGTGCGCGGGCGGGGCGGCGTTGCATGCAACGCCGTCGGGCCGCGGCATCTGGGCGGGGCGGCCCAGTCGAGGCGACGGCGGGCGGGGCGGCGACGTTCGTGACCGCCCCGCCCACCCCGGACACGACGAGTCGTGTCCCTACGGACGCCATCGGCGGGCGGGGCGGCGTCGGGCGGGGCGGCACTGGGCGGGGCGGCCATGCTACGCCGCCGCCGAAGACGGCGCGTCCGAACCCCCGCCCCGCCCCGGCGCGTTGGGCCGGCATGGCTCGACACCCCGCCCCCGCCGCCAACGGCGCGGCCCCCGACGACGACCGGCGCCGCGTCCCGCTCACCGCCTCGCTCGGCCGCATCCTCCAGTTTGCGCGCCCCTACAGGGGGCGGCTGGCCGTGGCCATCGTGCTCACGCTGCTCTCGACGGCGGCCGGGCTCGTCGTCCCGCTCGGGCTCAAGGGGCTCCTGGACAGCGTGTTCGAGGCGTCCGACGGCGGGCTCCTCAACACGCTCGCCGTCGGGCTCCTGGCGCTGTTCGCCGTCCAGGCGGTGCTCGGGTTCGGGGGCACGTACCTCATGGAGTGGACCGGCGAGCGCGTCGTGACCGACCTCCGGCGGACGCTCTACGAGTCGCTCCACCGCCTCGGGCTCCGGTTCTTCTCCGACCAGCGGACGGGCGAGATCACGAGCCGGCTCACGAACGACGTCTCGAAGGTGCAGTCGGCGGCGACGAGCGACCTCGCCGAGAGCCTCCGCCTGACGCTGACGCTCGTCGGGTCGGTCGGGCTCATGCTCTACCTCAACTGGCGGCTCTCGCTCGTCGTCTTCGCCGTCGTCCCGCCGGTCGCCGTCGCCATGCGGTCGTTCGGGCTCGTCGTGCGCAAGCTGTCGCGGACCATCCAGGACCGGCTGGCCGAGACGACGGCGATCGCCGAGGAGGCCATCTCGTCGGTCCGCGTGGTGCAGGCGTTCGCGCGCGAGGCCTACGAGGTCGACCGCTACGGGACGGCCGTCGAGAGCCTGTTCGGGACGGCCAAGCGGCGGGCGTGGATCGTGGCCGCCTTCTGGAGCTCGGTCGGCCTCCTGTTCATGACGGCGCTCGTGGTCATCTTCTGGTTCGGCGGGCGCGAGGTGATCGCGGGGCGCCTCACGGCCGGCGACCTCGTGGCGTTCATCGTCTACGCCCTCAACATCGCACGGACCGTGGGCGGGGCGGGGCGGATCTACACGTCGCTCCAGAGCGCGGCCGGGGCGTCGGAGCGGCTGTTCGACCTGCTCGACACCGAGCCCGACATCGCCGACGCGCCGGGCGCCACCCCGCTCGGCCGCGTGCGCGGGGCGGTCACCTTCCGCGACGCGTGGTTCGGGTACGACCCAGACGAGCCCATCCTGCGCGGCGTCTCGCTGGAGGCCGCGCCCGGCGAGACGGTCGCGCTCGTCGGGCCGAGCGGGGCGGGCAAGACGACGCTCCTCAACCTCATCCCCCGGTTCTACGACGTCGACGCCGGCGCAGTCCTCGTGGACGGCCGCGACGTCCGCGAGGTGACCGTGCGGAGCCTCCGCGAGGCCGTCTCGGTCGTGGCCCAGGACGTCGAGCTGTTCGGGACGTCGATCCTCGAGAACATCCGCTACGGCCGGCTCGACGCGACCGTCGAGGAGGTCGAGGAGGCGGCGCGCGCGGCCCACGCGCACGACTTCATCCTCGGCCTGCCGGGCGGCTACGCGACCGAGGTCGGCGAGCGCGGCGTGAAGCTCTCGGGCGGCCAGCGCCAGCGGGTCGCGATCGCGCGGGCGCTCCTGAAGGACCCGCCGGTCCTGCTCCTCGACGAGGCCACGAGCGCGCTCGACGCCGAGTCCGAGGCGGCCGTCCAGGACGCGCTCGCCGTCCTCATGCGCGGGCGGACCACGTTCGTCATCGCCCACCGCCTGGCGACGGTCCGCGACGCCGACCGCATCCTGGTCCTCGACGCCGGCCGCGTGGTCGAGCGCGGGACGCACGACGCGCTCGTGGCCCAGGGCGGCCTCTACGCCCGCCTCGCCGCGCGCCAGTTCGACCTCGAACGCGCGGCGTCGGACGTGCTCACGCCGTAGCACGGACCTCCACCCCGCCCCGCCCGCGCGCCTCCCGGGGGCGGGGCGGCGAGTTCTGGCCCGGTGTCGAACGGCCCGCCACCCCGCCCGGCGCTGCGACACGAGCCCCGCCCGGCGCGGGCGGGCGGGGTGGCCCGGCGGACCTGCGCGCGGCCGCCCGCGTACGCCCGCCTCCCCTCTCCCCCACCCTACCCGACATGGCTCAGCAGTATTCCGCCCCGCCCGAGATGACGATCGACGCCGACGCGACCTACCGCGCGACGATCTCGACGCCCAAGGGCGACATCGTCCTCGACCTCATGGCGCAGCACGCGCCCAAGACCGTCAACAACTTCGTGACGCTCGCGAAGGACGGGTTCTACGACGGGCTCACGTTCCACCGCGTGATCCCCAACTTCATGGTCCAGGGCGGCGACCCCACCGGGACCGGCTCCGGCGGCCCGGGCTACAAGTTCGAGGACGAGACGAAGGGCAACCCGCTCACGCACGAGAAGGGCGTGATCTCGATGGCGAACGCCGGCCCGAACACGAACGGCAGCCAGTTCTTCATCACGCACGACCCGCAGCCGCACCTCAACGGCAAGCACACCGTCTTCGGCAAGGTCGTCGAGGGCCAGGACGTGGTCGACTCCATCAAGCAGGGCGACACGATGGACAAGGTGACGGTCGAGAAGCAGTAGACCGCCCCGCCCGCCGGGCGTCGTCCCGCAGGTTTTCCCCCGCCCGGCCCCGGCCCGGCGGGGGTCTTTTTTGTCGGGCGGGGCGGTCGGTCGTCCCGCCGGTGCAGTGGGGCGGGGTGGGCAGCCCGAACCGCCCGGATGCGGACACCACGCGTGGTGTCCCTACGCCGCCCGCCCCGCCCAAAACGCCGCGGGCGGGGCGGCGCCCTCTCTGCCCGTTGCCCTCACAGAATGAACTCCAGCGCCAGCGGGAGCGCGTAGAACAGGCCCAGGAGGTAGGCCACGGCGTACGCCCGGTTCTTGAACGCGAGCTCGCCCACGAACTCGGCCATGCGGATCGGGATCTCGCGGAGGAACGGGAGCGGGTAGATCAGCGCGATCCCGAACACGTTGAAGAACGTGTGGCACAGGGCCACGATGAGGCCGGCCTGCGCCTCGGGCTCGCTGCTCGCGACCGCGATGAGCGCGGCCAGGACCGCCGTCGCCGTCGTGCCCACGTTCGAGCCCAGCATGTAGGGGAACACGCGGCGGACCGTGAGCACGCCGGCCCCGATGAGCGGGATGACCAGGCTCGTCGTGATCGACGACGACTGGACGAGGAACGTGAGCACGCACCCGAACGCCATGGCCACGAGCGGCTTCCCGAACACGTACTTGTCGAGCGCCCCCTCGCTCCGCCGCAGGAAGAACCCCTTGAGGATGACGACGAGGTAGCGGAGGGCGACGAACAGGAAGAGCAGGCCGACGAGCGCCGTCAGCCACGCTACGCCGCCCAGGAGGCCGGACACGAACCCGGCGATGGCCTCGAACGGCGTGTCGCCGGGCCGGGCCGAGTCGACGCCCGGGAGCGCGGCGGCGAGCGCGGTCGCGGGCCGCGAGATGAGCCCGAAGGCGAGCTCCAGCGGGAGCAGGATGACCACGCTCAGCCAGTTAAAAAAGTCGTGGACCGTCGCCCCGGCCATCGCGCGGCGGAACTCGTCGGGCTGCGTGATGTGGCCCATCGAGACGATCGTATTCGTCACCGTCGTCCCGATGTTGGCGCCCATGATGACGGGGATCGCGTTGGGGACCGAGAGCGTGCCCGTCGCCACCAGCGTCACGACGAGCGACGTGGTCGTCGACGACGACTGGACGAGGCTGGTGACGACGATCCCGGTGACGAGCCCGAGGAGCGGGTTTGACGTGGCGCGGAGCAGGCCCTCGGCAAAGTCGGAACCCAGCCCCTTGATCCCGTCTCCCATCATTTCGAGGGCGACGACGAACAGGAGCATCACCGCGGCCAGCGCGACGAGCCGGAGCCAGAGCGGGGTGTCGGCCGGCGGCGGCGTGGCCGGGTCGACGTCGGCGCGGTCGACCGGCGGGAGGGCCGTGGCCGCGTCGAGGGGGAGGTCGTCGGCGTCGGCGGTCGTCGGCGTCATAGGGGCGGGGCGGTCAGGCGCTCGGGTCCCAGGTCGGCGCGTTGCGGACCTGGTCGAACGGGAGGGCGACGGCGGAGATGATGTTCGAGAGGTGCGACGACGTCCGCCCGATCATCCGGGAGCCGACGGCGAGCACGACGGCGAGGTTCGCGCTCACGTCGTCGGCGGCGGCGAGGCGCGCGAGAAATCCGGCGACCTCGGCCTTCGTCCGGTCGTGCTCCTCCATGACGGCCCGGGCCACGCGCGTGTCGCCGTGGATGAACGCCTCGCGGACGCGCGGGAACGTCGCCTGCACGCGGTCGCGGACCGGCCGGAGCGCCTCGACGTGGCGGCCCATGCGCGGGGCGTCGGCGAGGTCGGTCGCCTTGGCAATCGACTTGGCGAGGTCCCCGCACCGCTCGGCGTCCTGGACGATCGAGACGAGGAGCAGGCTCAGCGAGGTCTCGGCGCGCGAGTCGACGGCGATGTGCTCCAGGACCGCCCGCCGGATGGCCTGCTCGTGGTCGTTGACCACGTCGTCGAGCGCGGCGAGGTCGACGGCCACGGGCTCGTTGTCCAGCAGGCCGTCGGTGGCGGCCTCGAACATCCGCGCGCTCGTGTCGAGCATGGCGCCGAGGTCGCGGAGGCTCCGCTCGATGAGCGGGGGCTTGGCGCCCGTGATGAAGCTGAAAAACTGCATGGGGTCCGGGGGCGGGGCGGCGGGAAGGTGCCGCCCGCGTGTTGCGCCAGTGTTACGGGCCGCCGGTGCCGGCGTATTTGACACGGTCTGCGTGGGGCAGCGGGCAGCGGGCAGCGGGCAGCGGGCAGCGGGCAGCGGGCACAACGCGGCCGCCCCGCCCGCAGGAAACGGACCGGGCCGGATTCGTAGGGACACCATGCATGGTGTCCGCATTGGGACACGCCCGCCCCGCCCAGGTCGGGCAGCGTCTGGGCGGGGCGGGGTGGCATCGGACGGCGCGGCGCCATTCATGACTGCCCCGCCCGCTTCGGACACGACGAGTCGTGTCCCTACGGGTGCCGGTGGTTGGGCAGGGCGGTGACGGGCGGGGCGGCGCCTTCTCTGACCGCCCCGCCCGCCCGACAACCACCCCTACCCCCTCCTGGCCAGGAGGGGAACTGCCGCCGCCTCGGGACGGCGACGTGCTCAACGCAGCCGCCCCGCCCGCTGCTCGCCGTCCGCTGCTCACTGGCCCGCGGGCGGGGCGGAACAAAACGGGCGCCGCGGACCCGCGCGCCAGTCCCCAGTCCCCAGTC
>NZ_JAVRHT010000055.1:0-15445 GCF_031846415.1 Rubrivirga litoralis
GGGCAGCGGGCAGCGGGCAGCGGGCAGCGGGCAGCGGGGGCAACGTGCGCCACCCCGCCC
Organism: Rubrivirga litoralis; assembly: GCF_031846415.1. Taxonomy (NCBI): domain Bacteria; kingdom Pseudomonadati; phylum Rhodothermota; class Rhodothermia; order Rhodothermales; family Rubricoccaceae; genus Rubrivirga; species Rubrivirga litoralis. The sequence goes on from NZ_JAVRHT010000055.1 coordinate 61, forward strand.
GTGCCGAGGGCGGGGTGGAACAAAAACGGGCACCACCCCGCCCGCGCTTCCCTTTTCCCTTTTCCCTTTTCCCTTTTCCCTTTTCCCTTTTCCCGCCTACCCCCAGCCCTCCCCCAGCGACGTCACGTGGACCATGTTGGTCCGGCCCAGGGCCGGCAGCGGGAGGCCCGCCGTGACCACGACGCGGTCGCCCCGCTCGTAGGTCTCGCTCTCCAGGAGCACGCGATGGACCGTCCGCACGCCGTCGTCGGTGTGCTCCTGGAACGGGATGGGGATGGGCTCGACGCCCCACGTCAGCGCGATCCGCCCGAGTGCCATCTCGTCGTCGGTGAAGGCGTAGATGGGGACGTCCGGGCGGTGGCTGGCGATGGCCCGGGCCGTCGAGCCGCTGTGCGTGAGGCACCCGATGGCGCGGGCGTGCGTCTGCTCGGCCAGCTGGACGGCCATGTAGGAGACGGCCTCGGTGACGGGCGCCACGTTGTCGTGGACGGCGTCGACCGTCTGGCGCCCGCCGAGCCGCCGGCGGTTGGCCTCGACCGAGCGGACGATCTCGTCCATCACGCGGACCGTCTCGACCGGGTACTTACCGGCCGCCGTCTCGCCCGAGAGCATGACGGCGTCGGAGCCGTCGAGGACCGCGTTCGCCACGTCGGTCGCCTCCGCCCGCGTCGGGCGCGGGTTCTCCATCATCGACTCCAGCATCTGGGTCGCCGTGATGACCGGCTTCGAGGCTTCGAGGCACTTGCGGATCAGCTGCTTCTGGACGATCGGGACCTCCTGCATGGGGATCTCGATGCCCAAGTCGCCGCGGGCCACCATCACCCCGTAGCTGCTGTCGAGGATGGCGTCGAAGTCCTCGACGGCCTCGGGCTTCTCGATCTTCGAGATGACGGCGATGTCCTTGCCGCTCTCCTTCACGCGCCCGACGAGGTCGGCCACGTCGCTCCCCGAGCGGACGAACGAGAGCGCGATGAGGTCGACGTCGTGAGCCAGCCCGAACGCGAGGTCGCGGACGTCCTTCTCGGTCAGCGACGGCCGCGCCGACTTCAGCTTGGGCAGGTTGACGCCCTTGCGCGACCGGAGCGGGCCGCCGACGACGACCTCGGTCTGCACGTCGACGCCGTTGATGGCCGTCACCACGAGCTCCAGGTGGCCGTCGTCGAGCAGGATCCGGTTCCCCTCCGACACCTCCTCGGCGAGCGCCGGGTAGCTCACGTGGACGCGCCGGCCGTCGCCCTCGGCGACCGGCGCCGACGTGAGCACGAGCGGCTCGCCGCGGTGGATGAGCACGCCGCCGTCGCGGACCTCGCCGAGCCGGATCTTCGGCCCCTGGAGGTCCTGGAGGATGGGGACCACGCGGCCCGCCCGCTTCGCCTCCTCGCGGACGACCTCCATCATGCGGCGGTGGTCGTCGTGCGAGCCGTGCGAAAAGTTGAGCCGGGCCACGTCCATGCCGGCCCCGATCAGCGCGCGGACGCCGTCGCGGGAGGCGACGGCGGGGCCGAGCGTGCAGACGATTTTCGTGCGACGGGGAGCGGGGCGGAGCATGGGCAGGGCGTGGGCGAGGGAGGCCGTCTAACCTACCCCGCGCGCCCGCTCGGCCGGGGCGAGGAACGGCCTAGACGGCTCGAAATCGCCGGAAGCGCTCCCGGAGGAGCCCCGGCTCGCCCGCCGCCCCGCCCCTACTCCACGACGTAGACGACGGCGCCGCGGCCGCCCTGGCGGCTGTGGACCGGCCCGGTCCCGTTCCCGGTCCAGATGGCGCCGGCACGGGGCGGGGCCGCGTCCGCGACGTCTACCGCCCCGCCCTCGTCGGACGGGGCAGGCGGGGCGGCCGCCTCGAAGCGCGCGGCGGCGTCTTGTGCGGCGGGCGGGGCGGGCGCGATCGTCCACCGATCCGGCCCGGCGACGGGCGCGCCGGCGGGGGCCTGGGCGAACCCGCGGAGGCCGGCGTCGAGCGCGCACGAGACGAGGGCGAGGCTGGCCGCCAGCCCGGCCTCCTGCTCGGACGCCGACAGCGTGGCGGGGTCGACGGGCACGCCGGCCGCGAGGCGGGCGCCGAAGGCGTCGAGGGCTGCCCCGCCCACCCCGATCTCGGGGAGCGCGGCGCGGCGCGCGGCGCAGTCGCACGCCGCCTGGGCCGCCGCCGTGCTGAGGCGGGGGGCTGCCGGGTCGGCCGCGACGGCCATCGTGGCGGCGCACGCGCGGGCAAAGCTCTCCTGGGCCAGGGCGGGGCGGGCGAGGCCGGCGGCAAGGAGAAGGAGGGCGAGGAGCACCGCGAACCGGACGGTCGGCAGGGCCTGCGGGGTCGTGGGCATGGGCAGGGTGGAGAGTCCGCGTCTGGTGTCGGCGTCCCCCGCCCCGCCCCCTAATGGTCGCGCGGATTGTCCGCCCCGCCCGACGCGGAGCGCGCCTGTACGGGCGGGGCGGAGGCCGCGGGTGCCCGCCGGAGTGCCCCGCGGCGCCGATTCCGAGACGGTATTCTCATGATTCTTTAGTGTATGCCACCCCTCGCCGTGGGCTCTCCTTCTCCGACGGGCTGGCTCCACGTCGCGGCGGCCGCGGCGGGCCTTGCCCTCGCCCCGCTCGCGCGGGCGCAACCGACGCCGGCGGACTCGGCCCAGTCCGCCGTGCCCGCCGAGGGACCGGGCGCTGCCTGGGACGCGTCGCTCCCCGACCTCCGCGTCAGTCCGCCGTCCCCCGATTCGAGCGGGCTCGTTTGGTGGCACGTGGCGGCCGCCGGCGCCGGTGCCGGCGCGCTCGGCGCCGCCTTCGTCGAGCGGCTCCACGTGGGGTGGTGGGACGAGCGGAGCCCGCGGTTTCGGATCCTGGGCGACAACGCCTACGCCCTCAACGCCGACAAAATTGGCCACGCCTGGGGCGCCGCGGTCCTCACGCGCACCTCGGCGATGTCGCTCGAAGCGGCCGGCTTGGGGCGCGCCCAGGCCACGGGCGTCGCGGCCGGCGCCGCCTGGGCCATCCTGTTCGTCCACGAGGTCTACGACGGGTACGGCCCCTACTGGGGGTTCTCGCCCGGCGACGTCGCGGGCAACACGGCCGGCGTCGGGTGGGAGGTGGCCCAGCGGCACGTGCCGGCGCTCGAACCGTTCGACTTCAAGCTGAGCTTCTGGCCCAGCGGGGCCGACGAGCGCACGCTCATGGAGGACTACCGCGGGCAGACCTACTGGCTGTCGGTCGTCCCCCACGACGTCGCCCCGGACGCGGCGAAGCCGTTTCTTCCGCCCTGGCTCGGGATCGCCGCCGGGACCACGGTCCGCGGCGCCGACGCCAACGGGTTCCCGACGGAGCGCGAGTGGTACCTCGGCCTCGACCTCAACGTGTGCGGGCTGGGGCTGCGCGGCCCGCTCGCCGGCCCGCTCTGCGAGGCGTTCCGCGTGGTCCACCTCCCGATGCCGGCCCTCCGCATCGCCCCCGAGGTCCGCCCGGTCCTGTTCGGGTACTGACGCCGCCCCGCCCCGCCCCGCCCTCGGCGCGGGCGGGGTGGCGAAATCGGGCGGGGCGGCCGCTCGCTACCCGGCCTCGACGCCCATCGACCGGCTCGACCAGTCGTAGGCGAACCGGGCCAGCTCCGCCCCGCTCTTGAGCCCCAGCTTGCGCTTCACGTTCGCGCGGTAGCTCTCGATCGTCTTGACGGACAGGTTGAGCTCGCCGGCGATCTCGCGCGTCGTCAGGCCGCCGCCGATAAAGCGGACCACCTCGGCCTCGCGGTCCGAGAGGTGCTCGACGGCCGGGCCGCCGCCGTCCGGCCCCTCGACGGCCCGGAGCACGAGCTCGTCGGCCAGCGCGTCGCTCACGTAGAGGTCGCCGCCGAGGACCCGCCGGATGGCCTCGACGACCGCGCGGGGGTCGCCCTGCTTGGTCACGAACCCCTGCGCCCCGGCGCGGAGCACGCGCTCGGCGTAGAACCGCTCCTGGTACATCGACAGGACGAGCACGGGAAGGTCGTCGTACTGCGCGCGGATCTGGCCGATCAGGTCCAGCCCCGACCCCTGCTTGAGGCCGATGTCGAGGAGGACGAGGTCGAACGTCTCGGCGCCCATCAGCTGGAGCGCCTCGTCGGCCGTGGCCGCCTCGCCGGCGACGGCCAGGTCGTCCTCGGCCGCGAACAGCTTGTCGAGCCCCCACCGGACGATCGGGTGGTCGTCGACGACGAGGACGCGGGCGGGCGGGGCGGGCATGGGCGGGGGGGCCTGGAGCGGCAAGGTAGGCGCAGGGTATGTGCGAGACCACCCCGCCCGCGAAGGGGCCGTGACGGCCCGGTGACACCGCGCGGCGGTATCTTTTCCGGGATCGCCCCGCCCCCGCTTTTCCGTCCCCCCCGACGCCATGGCCGAGCTCCCCGACAGCGCCTCCCGGATCATCCCGATCAACATCGAGGAGGAGATGAAGTCCTCCTACATCGACTACTCGATGTCGGTCATCGTCAGCCGGGCGCTCCCCGATGTGCGCGACGGGCTCAAGCCGGTCCAGCGCCGCGTGCTCTACGGGATGCAGGAGCTGGGGCTGGCCGCGGGCCGGGCGCACAAGAAGAGCGCCCGCATCGTGGGCGAGGTGCTCGGCAAGTACCACCCCCACGGCGACCAGTCGGTCTACGACGCGCTCGTGCGGATGGCCCAGGACTTCGCCGTCCGCGGCCCGCTCGTCGACGGCCAGGGCAACTTCGGGAGCATCGACGGCGACTCGGCGGCCGCCATGCGCTACACCGAGGCCCGCCTCACGCGGCTCTCCGAGGAGATCCTCCGCGACCTCGACAAGGAGACCGTCGACTACACGCCGAACTTCGACGGCTCGCTCGAAGAGCCGTCCGTGCTCCCGGCCGCGCTCCCCAACCTGCTCCTCAACGGCGCGAGCGGCATCGCCGTCGGGATGGCGACGAACATCCCGCCCCACAACCTGGGCGAGTTGGTCGACGGCATCGTGGCGTACATCGAGGACCCAGACATCTCGCTGGAGGCGCTCATGGCGCATATCCCCGCCCCGGACTTCCCCACGGGCGGGGTGATCTACGGCGTCGGCGGCGTCCGCGAGGCGTACGCGACCGGGCGGGGCCGCGTGGTCATGCGCGCCCGGATGCACGAGGAGACCATCAAGCGGCGGGGCGGCGACGGCGAGGGCCGCGAGGCGCTCGTCGTGAGCGAGATCCCGTACCAGGTCAACAAGTCCACGCTCATCGAGCAGATCGCCCACGCCGTCCGCGACAAGCGGATCGAGGGCGTCTCCGACCTCCGCGACGAGTCAGACCGCGACGGGATGCGGATCGTGATCGAGCTGCGGCGCGACGCGGTGCCGGCCGTCACGCAGAACCAGCTGTTCAAGTTCACGCGGCTCCAGCAGACGTTCGGCGTCAACACGGTGGCGCTGGTGAACGGGCGGCCGAAGACGCTGGGGCTCAAGGACCTCATCCGGCACTACGTCGACCACCGGCACGAGATCGTCGTGCGGCGGACCGAGTTCGAGCTCCGCAAGGCCGAGGAGCGCGCGCACATCCTGGAGGGGCTGACGGTGGCGCTCGACCACCTCGACGCCGTCATCGCCATCATCCGCCAGTCCGACGACACGGACGCGGCGCGGGCCAACCTCATGGCCGGCGTCTACCCGCAGCGCCTCACGGCCGAGCAGAAGGAGCGGCTGGGGCTGGCCGCCTCGGACCCCGTCGAGATCACCGGCCCGCGCGAGGCAGTCGGCTACGCGCTCACGCGCGAGGACTTCCAGCCGCAGCCGTGGCTGAGCGCGGCCCAGGCCGACGCCATCCTCGCCCTCCGCCTGAGCCGCCTGACCGGCCTGGAGCGCGACAAGATCGCGGCCGAGTACGCCGAGATCCTGAAGGAGGTCGAGCGCCTCCAGTCGATCCTGGCGTCCGAGCCGCTCCGCATGCGGATCATCGCCGACGAGCTCCGCGAGGTGGCCGAGAAGTACGCCGACCCGCGGCGGACGGAGATCGACGTCATGGGCGGCGGCGACATCGACTTGGAGGACCTGATCGAGGACGAGCAGGTCGTGGTGACGATCACGCACCAGGGGCTCGTGAAGCGGACGTCGATGGCCGAGTACCGCACGCAGGGGCGGGGCGGCACGGGCCACCGCGGGACGGGCACGCGCGACGAGGACTTCGTCGAGCACCTGTTCGGGGCGAGCGCCCACGACTACCTCCTCTTCTTTACCGACCACGGCCAGTGCTACTGGCTCCGCGTCTACGACGTGCCCGAGGGGACGCGGACGGGGAAGGGCCGGTCGGTCCGCAACCTCGTCCAGATCGACCAGGACGACCGCGTGCGGGCGGTCCTCGCCATCCGCAAGGAGGACTTCCGCGACGACGACTTCCTCGAGAGCCACTTCGTGCTCATGGCGACGCGGGCGGGCCGCGTCAAGAAGACGCCGCTCGCGGACTTCTCGCGGCCCCGGGCCGACGGGATCATCGCCATCGACGTCGTGGACGGCGACGAGCTCATCGAGGCCCACCTCACCGACGGCGACACCGAGGTGCTGCTGGGGTCGTCGGAGGGCCAAGCCATCCGGTTCCACGAGGGCGACGTCCGCTCGATGGGCCGCAAGAGCCGGGGCGTGGGCGGGATGAAGCTGCCCGGCGGCGAGCGCGTGGTGGGCATGATCGCCGTCCGCCGCGACGGCGCCCAGGTGCTCACGATCTCGCAGAACGGGTACGGCAAGCGGACCGACCTCGACGAGTACCGGGTCCAGAGCCGAAACGGCAAGGGGATCCTGACCCAGAAGACGACCGGCAAGACCGGCCCGCTCGTCGCCATCAAGAGCGTGCTCCCCGACGACCAGCTGATGATCGCGACCGAGGCCGGGACCATGATCCGCATGGCCGTCGAGGACATCTCGGTCTACAGCCGCAACACGCAGGGCGTCCGCGTCATTAACCTCAAGGCGAACGACGCCATCGCCGACGTGGCCCGGCTCGTGATCGAGGACGCCGAGGGCGGGGTGGTCGCCCAGATCGACCCGACGCCGTCGGGTGACGCGCTCGACACGGACGACGGCGTGGCCGGCGACGGGCAGGCGTAGCCGCCCCGCTCGCGCGACCGCCCCGCCCGCACGCCCTTCGCGGGGGCGGGGTGGCCGGCATCTGACCACCCCGCCCGCAGCGGGCGGGGCGGCTCCTACCCCGCCCTACCGCTCCGCCGACGCCGCCCGGCGCACGCGGTCCACGTCATCGGCGTCGATAAGCCCCAACTCGGCCGCCGCCTCGGCCGCCCCGACCGTGTCGCGGACGAGCCGCATCGGCACGCCCCGCATCTCGACGTCGCGCACGATGTGGCCGACCGCCCGGTCGCGGGCGCCGTTGGTCACGTCGCGGACGAGCACGGCGGCCACGCGGGCGGGGCGGCGCGCGACGACCTGCTGGTAGATCTCGGCGTCCTCCTGCCCGCTGTCGCCCACGAGGACCACGCGCAGGTCCGGGTAGAAGTCGAGGAGCGTGTGGATCTGGTCCAGCTTGTGGGCGTGGTGGCCCGACTTGATCAACTTGCCCGGGTCCACCCCAAAGTCTTTCAGGAAGAGCGGCCCCGGCGGCACGCCGCGGTGCTCGAAGGCGCCCGCAAACTGGCGGTACAGGTTCCACGGCGACGACGACACGTAGAAGATCGGGTTCGTCGCCGCCCCGCCCTCGTCCACGAGCGCGCGGTAGAGGGCGCCGACGCCGGGGAAGACCTCGCGCGTCGTGGCGTTGTTGAGGAGCACGACGCGCGCGAACCGGAGCTTGTTGGTGGCCCCGGTGCGGATGACGGTGTCGTCGACGTCGCTCACGACCATGAACCGGGCGTCGGCCGGCGGCACGACGACCCGGGCCGTCGCCTCGGCGTGCTGCGGCTCCTCGACCGTCACGGTCGCCTCGGCCCAGCCGCGCGCGAGCGGTGCGGCCGTCTCGACGTCGAGGCTGTAGTACCCGTCCTCGTCGGTCTCGGTGCGGACCGTCTGCCCGCCGACTTGAACCGTGACCCGGGCGCCCGGCACCTCGTCGCTGAGAAACCGGCGGGCCGTGAGCCGGGCGCTCTCGAGCCGCGTGAGCGCTCCCTCGTGCTCGACCTCTCGGTCGTCCAGGACGCGCCCGAGCAGGCGGACCCGGTCGGGGCGGCCGTAGCCGTGGTACGGCAGTACGTGGACGTCGTCCCACAGGCCGTAGCGGCGGCGGACGGCGCTCAGCGAGCGGTCTACCACGCGCTCGGCGCGGACGAGGATGGACGTGAGGGCGTCGAGCATGGGCGGGGTGGGGTGGGAAGCCACCTACCCGCGCGTCGGGCGCGGAGGTCCGCCACCCCGCCCCGCCCTTTAGGGCCTGCGGCCCCGCTGCGGAGCCCCGCCCATCAGCGCGCCCCGCCCGCCAGCGCGTTTCGCCGCCGCTTGAACGCGACGGCCGCGTTCGTGTAGCCGCCGCCGGCCCCGTCCACAAAGTGGACCTGCCCCCCCATCCGTTCGTAGACGATGCACGTGAGGACGGCCCGGTCCGTGACGTGGAGCCCGTAGGCCAGCCGCCCCGCCCGGTGGAGCCGGTCGAGCGTGGCCTCGAGGCGCCCGCGGTCCGCCGCCCCGCCCGCGAGCACCATGCGGAGGACGCCGTCGAACTTGCGGTAGTCCGTCGAGGCGAGGACCCGCTTGGGGTACTCCTCCCAGTCCGTCTCCTGCGTCCGAGCGCCGAGCCCGATGAGCGTGCGACCGAGCAGGTTCAGCGCCCACATTTTGGCCTGGTAGCGGAGCCGGGCGCCGGGGTGGCGGAGCCTCGCCTCGGGGCTGAGCTTGGAGGGCCGCGCGCTGAGGCGGAGCCGGTCGAGCGTGACCGGGCGCGCGGCGTCGCCGCGGCCGTAGAGGGCCTCGATGGTCCCGAGCACCTCGCGGTACGTCGCGCCGGTGTCGCCGCCGACGGCCTCGACGAGGAGCGACACGGTCTCGCCGCGCGGGCTCTGCACGTCTTCCCACCGGCACTCGAGGCCGGCGTACGGGTCCGCGCCCTCGGGCGGCTCGGCGCGGTTGGCGTAGAGCTCGGCCGTGGCCGGGCTCTTTACCTGGCGCTCGGCCCACTCCACGCCGCGCCCCTGAAACAGGGCCTGCGCGTAGCGGTCCGTCACCTGGAGCCGCGCGACGGCCACGTCGTGTCCGGCCTGCCGGATCGCGGTGACGGGAACGGCGCCGACGCGGAGCGGGAGCCCGAGCCGCGCCGAGGCGTGCTCCTGGAGCGCGGCGAGCGCGCGGAGCGACGCCGGCAGGTGCTCGGGCGGGACGAGGAGCGTGGCCCCATCGCCGCCGAACACGAACGGGAGGTCGGCCCGGTGGCTCGCGTTGAGCACGGCCGCGATCGACGCCGCGCCGACGTAGTTCACGTCCCGGTACCGCCCCGCCCGCACGGCCTCCGTCGAGCCCACGACGTCGGTGAGCACGACGGCCCAGTCGTCCGGGGCCGGCGTGTAGGCCTCGGGGTCGGCGAGCGCGGCGAACCGCTCGACGGCGGTGAGACGGGCGAAGAAATCGGCGGCCACGGGCGGGGCGGGAGGTCAGAGAGCCGGCGGATCAGCAAATCGGTGGGGCCGCCCCGCCCCCACGCACTGAGCGGAGGCCCGACCCGCTGCCTTGCTAGTCGTCGCGGCCCGCGAGGTCCGGCGCGAAGGCGGGCGTGCAGACGGCCCAGTACTCGCACTCGTCCGCCTCCGACGGGTTAAGGTAGCGGACGCGCTCGCCGGCCTCGCACAGCACCGTCTCGCCCGGCCCGACGTCGAGGTGTCCGCCCTCGTGCTCGACGCGCATCGTCCCCCGGACGACGATCGTGACCTCGTCGAAGGCCGGCGTCTGCGCCGGCTCGTCCCACCCCGCCGGGGCCACCATGTGGGCCACCGACAACGCCGCCGTGCCGGTGCGGACGTTCCCGACGTGCTCCTCGATCAGCTTCCCGCCGGGGACGGGGATGCGGGTGGGCGAGGTGATGTGCTGCGGCATGGGCGGGGTAGAGAGCGGAGAGCGGAAGATGTGGCCGGCCGCGCCGAGGGCGGGGCGGGCGTTGGCGCCGCGCCGCGTGGGGCGTCGGACTACGGCGGCCGCGGCGGAACGTAACGACCCGACCGCCCCGCCCCCAACGCCGCCGCCTCGTGGGGGCGGGCGCGCTGGGGGCGGGCCACGCCTCGCCCCGCCCCTCGGACGGCTCGGGCGGGGCGGCCGACCGCTCGGCGGATTCGGGCGCGGCCGCGAAACCTCGGCCCGTACCCTACGCATGAGAGTTCCCCCTCGTCAGCCGCCCCCGCCCATGGTTCTCGCGTTACAACTCGCGGCCCCGGCGGCTCTGCTCGCGCTCCTCCTCCTCGCCGCGCTCCCCGACAAGCGGCCGAGCGGGTAAGCGCTCCGCCAGCGCCCCGGCCCCGCCTCCGCCCCGCCCGACGCCTCGGGCGGGGCGGCGTGCTTTGGGGCCACGTCCGCCAGCGGGGCCGCCCCGCCCGCACGGCGATTCCTGATCGGGCGGCGAACGGGGAGCGGCGGGCGGGGTGGGGCGTACGCCTCGTCCTCTCACCCTCTCGACCATGTCCTTCGGAGACGTCGCCAGCAACCTCCTCTACATCCTCCTCGCCGTCGCCGTCCTGGCCATCTTTATCGTCCTCGCGCGGCAGGCGTTCAAGGACCCGGCCAGCCGCAAGGGCGCTGACGGCGAGAGCGACAAACCGGACGGGACGCTGTAGCGGGCGGGGCGGGCACGCGCCGCGTCCACCCAGAGCCGCCCCGCCCGGCGCCGGGCGGGGCGGCCGGCCGCCTACACTTCGGCCTTGATCGCCCCCTCCAGGATCGCGACGCCGGCGTCGAGGTCGGCGTCGGTGACGGTGAGGGCGGGGCGGAACCGGACCGAGCGCTCGCCGCACCCGAGCACGATCGCGCCGTCGTCGAAGGCCCGCTGGACGACCGCGTTTCGGATCTCTTTCGAGGGCAGGTCGAACGCGCACATCAGGCCCTGCCCGCGGGCGTCGGTCACGGCCTCGTGCGCGGCTTCGAGCTCCTGGAGCCGCGCGAGCAGGTGCTGGCCCATGCGCTCGGCGTTGCCGACGAGGTCGTCGGCCTCGATGACTTCGAGGATGCGGTCGAAGCGGACCATGTCGACGAGGTTGCCGCCCCACGTCGAGTTGATGCGGCTGGACGTGGCGAACACGTGGCCCTCGACCTCGTCCACGCGGCGGCTCGCGAGGATGCCGCAGACCTGGGTCTTCTTGCCGAACGCGATCACGTCGGGCGTCACGCCGAGCCCCTGGTAGGCCCAGAAGGTGCCGGTCAGCCCGACGCCCGTCTGGACCTCGTCGAAGACGAGCAGCGCGTCGAACTCGTCGGCCAGCGCCCTCAGCCCCTGGAAAAACGACGGGCGGAAGTGGTTGTCGCCGCCCTCGCCCTGGACCGGCTCGATGATGAGGGCCGCGATCTCGTCCGGGTGGTCCGTGAACGCCTGGCGGGCCTCGGCGAGCGCGGCCGCCTCACGCTCCTCCACGTTCCCCCCGCGGATCTTGGGGTTCGCGACGCGGGGCCAGTCGAACTTGGGGTAGTGGGCGACCTTGTTGGGGTCCGTGTTCGTGAGCGACATGGTGTAGCCGGTCCGCCCGTGGAACGCCTCGCGGAAGTGGAGGACCTTGTGGCCGCGCTCGCCCGAGTACCCCTTCTGCTGGTTTTTGCGCACCTTCCAATCGAACGCCACCTTCAGCGCGTTCTCGACGGCGAGCGCCCCGCCCGAGACGAAGAACGCGTGGGGCAGCTCGTCCGGAATGCCGACGCGGCTGAACGTGTCAACAAAGCGGGCCAGGTGCGGCGTGTACACGTCGGAGTTGGCCACCTTGTTGAGCGCCGCCTCCATGAGCCGCGCCCGGAACGCCTCGGCCTCCTCGCCCGGCCCGGCGAGGGCGGGGTGGTTCATGCCCAGCGGGTTCGAGGCGTAGAACGTGAACAGGTCGACGTAGTCGCGGCCCGTCGCGGCGTCGCGGAGGTGGGCGCCCTGGCTGGCCTCCATGTCGAGGACGATGGGGTAGCCGTCGGCGAGCAGGTGGCGCCCGATGATGCCGCGGACGTCGGCGGGGGCGGGGAGGCCGTAGCGGGTCTCGGAGGCGGTGATCTGCATGGGGGCGCGGGGTGGAGTCGGAAGTCTGTCGCGCAAGGTAACGGCCCCGGGCGGCGTTCTGGTCCGGTGGGAGCGCTTCCGGGCGACCCGCCGGCCGGAGCGCCCACGAACCTCGCCGCGCCCGCCCCGCCCTCGCTTGCCTATTGCCTATGCGCGCGGGCGGGGCGGCGGCCACGGCTCGGGCGGGGTGACTGACCTGCCCGCGTAAGCCCGCCGCCCGCCCCGCCGTCTGGCGTGGGCGGCCCCGGGGCGGGGCGGCCGCACACGAACGGCCCCGCCTCGCCCTTTGGGTCCGCCCGTACCTTCCCGCGCATCCCTGGGACCCCCACCCCGCCCTTATGCCCGCGACACCCGCCCCGCCCCGCCGCCCCGGAGAGGTCCGGCTCAAGGCCGCCGCCCCGCCCGTGGCGCTCGACACGCCCGAGGGCGACGGCTTCGCCCTCGAACTGCCCGTCGTGCAGAAGCCGCAGGTCGCGAGCCGGCCCGGCGGCCGGCCGCCGTGGCTGCGCGCGAAGCTCCCCTACGGCGAGACGTTCCGCGACGTCCAGAAGACGATCGAGGCCCACGGCCTCCACACCGTCTGCTCGTCGGCCCGGTGCCCGAACATGGGCGAGTGCTGGAGCGCCGGCACGGCGACGTTCATGATCCTCGGGAACGTGTGCACGCGGGGCTGCTCGTTCTGCGCCGTCCTCACGGGCCGCCCCGAGCAGAAGGACCTCGACTGGGACGAGCCCCGGCGCGTGGCCGAGGCCGCCCAGCTCATGGGGCTCCAGCACGTCGTGGTGACGTCGATCAACCGGGACGACCGCGAGGACGGGGGCGCCCCCATCTTCGCCGAGGTCATCCGGCGCGTCCACGACCAGGACCAGACCATCGAGGTGCTCATCCCCGACATGCGCGGGCTCCGCCCCGCCCTCGAGACCGTGTTCGAGGCGCGCCCGGAGGTCCTCAACCACAACGTCGAGACGGTGCCGCGGCTGTACCGCCGCGTCCGCCCCCAGGCCGACTACCAGCGGTCGCTCGACGTGATCCAGCTGGCCAAGACCGAGCACGGCCTCCGCACCAAGTCCGGGATCATGGTGGGCCTGGGCGAGACGCCCGACGAGGTCGTCTCGCTCATGGCCGACTTCGCCGCCCACGGCGTCGACGTGATGACGATCGGCCAGTACCTCCAGCCCACACGCCACCACCTGCCCGTCGAGGAGTTCGTCCACCCCGACCGCTTTGCGTGGTACAAGGAGCAGGGCGAGGCGCTGGGCATCGAGCACGTCGAGAGCGGCCCGCTCGTGCGGAGCTCGTACCACGCCGAGCGGCATGTTTAGGGGGAGGGATGCGGGATGCGGGATGAGAGGAGGGCGGGGGCCGCACCGCCTTCTCTGCTTATCCCTCTATCCCTTGTCCCTCATCCCTCTTCTCCTCGCCGGGTGCGGCGTCGTGCGCGGCGCGTTCGAGCCCTCGGCCCGCGGCGAGGTCGACGCCCACGTCGTCTACCGGCTCCGCCCCGACTGCCCGACGCTCCTGGCCCGGACGACGGACAACGGCTACACGGTCATGACGCCGCTCGGACGGGTCGACGTGCCCCAGCGAAACGCGTTCGTCGGGCTCGGGATCGAGGAGACCGGGCTGTTTGAGGGGCCGGTCCGCGAGGGCCAGTCCGTGTTCCGCTACGTGCCCCCGGCCGAGTCGGGGACGTGGGACGGGGGCGGGGCGGACGTGACCGTCGACGTGAACGCGGTCCGCCTCGACCTGCCCGCCGCGCACGCCCGCGTGACGGACCTGTGCGGCCCGCTCCCCCCAGACGTCGTCGGCGACGACGTCCCGCGCGTCCCGGCGCCGTAGCGGGCGGGGCGGGGTGTAGACTGGCGGGCCATCCCGCCCGCGCGCCATGCCCGCCCCGCCCGCCTACGACGCCGCCGACCCCAGCGCCTACGTCGAGAACGTCCTCGCGCTCGTCGGCGACCGCGACCCGCTCGCGCTCCTCGACGCCGCGCCCGAGCGTGCCGCCGCGGCCGTCGCCGGTCTCTCCGACGCCGATGCCCGCCGGCCGCCCCGCCCCGGCTCGTGGTCCGTGCTGAGCGTGCTCCGCCACCTCGCCGACTCCGAAGTCGTCTACGGCTACCGGCTCCGCCTGATCGTGGCCGCCGACCGGCCCGAGATCGTCGGCTACGACCAGGACGCCTGGGCCGACCGCTTGCACTACAGCCGCGGCACCGTCGCCGAGGCGCTGGGCGACTGGAGGGCGGGGCGGCGCATGACCGTCCGTTTTCTCCGCGCGCTCGACGCGGCCGACTGGGACCGCGTCGGGCTCCACAGCGAGCGGGGCGAGGAGAGCGTCCGCCGCATCGCGACGCTGCTGGCGGGCCACGACCTAAACCACGAGCGCCAGATCGCCGCGGCCCGCGAGACGCTCGGCGTCTGAGGCCGCCCCGCCCCCGAACGCGGGCACGACCGAGCGGGCGGGGCGGCAGACCGAGCGGGCGGGGCGGCAGACCGAGCGGGCGGGGCGGCGCTCGCTACGCCTTGACCGCCACGCCCACGTAGCCCACGGCCTCGGTCGACGTGTAGGTAAACCGGAAGCCCGGATCGATGCGCCGCCGGGCGACCGAGCGCCAGAACGCGCCGTCCAGGCGCGGCCGCATCCCGCGCACCTCCTCCACGCGGAGACCGGCCGCCCGCGCGTAGCCGCGGAGCGTCTCGGGCGGGATGAACAGGCGCCACACGTGGAGGTGCTGCGGCGCGTCGCGCACGACGGCCTTGAACCCGTGGACGGCCACGAGCCACGACAGCGGCGTCTGGTTGAACGTGTTGAACACGACCACCCCGCCCGGCCGGACGGCCCGGGCCGCCTCGGCGATCGCGCGGGCGGGCTCCTCGACGTGTTCGAGCACGTCGAGCAGGAGGACCGCGTCGTAGGCGCCGTCCTCGGCGTCCAGCGCCAGGGCGTCGCCCACGCGGAACGTGGCGTCGGGCACGCGCTGCCGGGCCACGGCCAGCGACCCTTCGGACAGGTCGACGCCCTCGACGCGGTAGCCGGCGTCGGCCAGCGGGAGCGACACGAGCCCCGCCCCGCACGCCACGTCGAGCACGCGGGCGCCCTCGTCGATCCCGTGCCGGTCGAGCACTTCGCGGACGTAGGCCGTCTTGAGGATGCCCTCGGCCCGGAGCAGCGCGATCGCGTGGCCGTCGTCCTCGAACCAGCGGTCCCCGAGGTCGTCGTAAAAGGCGTTGTTGACAGCAGGCACGGCGGAAGGCGGAAGGCGGAAGGCGGAAGGCGGA